>JACDGQ010000624.1 GCA_013821615.1 Planctomycetota bacterium | reverse complement strand
CCTGGTCACCGCGCACGCGGGCATCCGCTTCTACGCCGCGGCCGCGCTGGTCGACAGCGCGGGCCACGCCCTCGGCACGCTGTGCGTCCTCGACCGGCAGCCGCGCACCCTGGAGCCGCGCCAGCGCGAGGCGCTCATACAGCTGGCGCGCACGGTGGTACGGCTGCTCAGCGAACGCGCCACGTCGACGCGGCCGGAAGAGCGCGCGCAAACGGTTCCGCAAAGCGCCGCGGAGGAGCGCTTCCGCGTGCTCTTCGAGTACTCCTCCGACGCGCATCTGATCTTCGACGCCGACGGCATCATCGACTGCAACCAGGCGGCCGTGGCCATGATCGGCTGCACCGCCAAAAGCCAGATGATCGGCCTTCATCCGGCCCGGCTGTCCCCCCGGTTGCAGCCCGACGGCCGCCGCTCGGGAGAGAAGTGCATCGAGATGGACGCACTCGCCAGGCAGCGCGGCCACCACCGCTTCGAGTGGGATCACCTGCGCCAGGACGGCGTCATCATCCCGGTCGAGGTGACCCTCACCCCGGTGCCGCTGGCGGGGCGCACCGTGCTGCTGGCGGTGTGGCACGACCTCACCCAGCGCAAGCACCACGAGGCCGTCGAGCGGCAGCGCGAGCGGCGCTGGCTGCTCGCCCTCGAGGCCAGCGGCGACGGCGTGTGGGACTGGGAGCCCGGCAGCCGGCAGGTGTACTTCTCGCCGCGCTGGAAGGCCCTGCTCGGCCACGCCGTGGATGGGATCAGCGACGACTTCGACGAATGGGCGCGTCGCATCCACCCAGAGGACCAGGCCGCGGTGCACGCCGAGCTGCAGGCCCACCTCGCGGGCGCGACGACGCACTACGTCAAGGAGTACCGCATGGCCTGCTTTGACGGCGGCTGGAAGTGGGTCCTGGACCGCGGCCAGGTCGTCGAGCGCCACCCGGATGGGCGGCCGCGGCGCATGATCGGGACGCTCTCCGACCTCAGCGCGCGCCGCCGCATGGAAGACTCGCTGCAGATCGAGCAGGAGCGCTTCCGCGCCAGTCTGGCGCGCTTCGACCTGGTCGCCTCCGGAGCGGCGATGGGCATCTGGGAGACGCGCTTCGCGACCGACCGCCCCTGGCAGGAGCAGTTCGGCGATCTGCAACCATTCTACTGGTCGCCGCGCCTGCTCGCCATCATCGGCCACGAGGACGGCGACTTCCCGGCGCGCTGGTCCGCGCTGGTCGCGCTCATGCACCCCGACCACGTCGCGCTTGGCCACGCGGCGTTCACCGATTGCCTGGATGCGGGCGTGCCCTGCAACGTCGAACTCCAGCTGCGCCACCGCTCGGGCAGGTACCTGTGGATCCACGCCACCGGCGAAGTGGAGCGCGATGGGGCCGGTCGGCCGCTGCGCATGGCCGGATCGCTGTCCGACATCACGGCGCGCAAGCGCAACGAGGAGCTGCTCGGGCAGACCCAGGTGCGCCTGCTCGATGCGGTCTCGGCCATCGATGCCGGGTTCGTGATGTTCGACCACGATGATTGCGTGGTGATCTGCAATGCCCGCTTCATCGATCTCTACGGCCTGCCCGAGTGGTGCAGCCGGCCCGGCACCCCCTACCGCGACATCCTCAAGGCGCTGATCGCCCAGGGCAGCCTGCACGAGCTCGGCGACCGCCAGGAGGAATGGGTGGCCGAGTGCCTGACTGCGCACCTGCGCACCGGTCACGATCGCGAAGTGCGCCTGGCCGGGCGCTGGATCCGCATCGCCGAGCGGCGCCTGGCCGACGGCGACATCGTCTCGCTGCACACCGACGTGACCACGCTCAAGCGCGCGGCCGAGGAGATGCGCCAGGCGCGCGACCTCGCCGAGCAGGCGACGCGCTCCAAGGCCGAGTTCCTCGCCACCATGAGCCACGAGATCCGCACGCCGATGAACGGCGTGATCGGCATGACCAGCATGCTGCTCGACACCGCGCTGACCGCGCAGCAGCTCGAGTATGCCACCATCGTGCGCTCCTGCGGCGACACCCTGGTCGCGCTGATCAACGACATCCTGGACTTCAGCAAGATCGAGGCCGGCGCGTTGCAGCTCGAACGCATCCCCTTCGACCCGCGCCGCCTGATCGAGGACGCCCTGGCGGTGGTCGCCGCACAGGCGCACGCCAAGGGCCTGGAACTGGTCGCCATGATCGCCCCGCAGGTGCCGGAAAGCCTGATCGGCGATCCCGCGCGCCTGCGCCAGATCGTGTTCAACCTGCTCAGCAACGCGATCAAGTTCACCGCCCGTGGCGAGGTGGTGCTGATGCTCGACGCCGCGCCGGCGGAGGCCGGCTGCGTCGCGGCGACCCTCACCGTGCGCGACACCGGCATCGGCATCCCCGAGCACGCGCGCGCACACCTCTTCCAGCCCTTCGCGCAGGCCGACAGCACGACCACGCGCCGCTTCGGCGGCACCGGCCTGGGCCTGGTGATCTGCCAGCGCCTCGCCACGTACATGGACGGCGGCATCACCTTCGCGAGCGAGCCGGGGCGCGGCAGCGAGTTCACCTGCCTGATGCGCTTCGCGGTCTGCGCAACCGGCACGGTGGGAGCGCCACCGCCAGCGACCCCCGGCCTGATCGGCCGGAACGCCCTGCTCATCGGCGGCCATCCGCTGGCGCGCCAGGCCCTGCGCGCCCTGCTGCTGGGCTGGGGCATGCGCAGCGCGGAGCTGGCCAGCTGGTCCCCGGACGCGGCCCCGGCG
>JACDGQ010000623.1 GCA_013821615.1 Planctomycetota bacterium | reverse complement strand
CAGCATGCTCGACCTCGTGCTGGGCGGCGCCAAGGATCTGCGCGGCGGCCTGAGCGGCGGCGACCAGCGCAAGCTCGATGAATATCTGGAAGGCATCCGCACCCTCGAGCGGCGCGTCGCGGCCCTCGAACGGCAGCAGCAGACCGCCGCGGCGCGCGCCGCGGCCGCCGCGGACGGCAGCGCGTCGGCGACCATCCACGTCGACATCCCCGAGGGCAAGCCGAAGCTGAGCGAGTACATGCAGGTGATGGGCGACCTGATCGTGCTCGCTTTCCAGACCGACACCACGCGCGTGGCGACGCTGATCGGCTCGACCCCCAACGGCATCTCCTACCCCGAGCTGGGCTTCACCGACGAGCACCACTCGCTCACCCACCACAACTTCGATCCCGTCAAGGTCGACAAGCTCACCAAGATCAACCAGTTCAACATCGCGCAGTTCGCGCACATCGTCACCCGCATGCACGCACTGCGCGAGGGCGACGGCACGCTGCTCGACCACAGCATCATGATGTGGGGCTCGGGCCTGGAGGACGGCAACAAGCACGCGCGCAAGAACCTGCCCGCGATCATCGCCGGCAAGGGCGGCGGCACCATCCGGCCAGGCCGCTTCGTACCGGACTGCGCGGGCAATCAGGGCGACCTGGTCAGCTCGCTGCTGGTCGCCGCGGGCATCCCGTTGGAGAAGCCGATCGGGATCGGGACGAAATTCCTGAGTCAGCTGAGCTGAGCGGCGGCGGCCGCGCACCGGCGTATTGGCCGTATGCCGACGCCGTGGCCGTCGACCAATGGGCCGCTGCGCCACGAGGACGTGGTTTCCCTTTGGCTCCGACTCCTGCTTGGCTATCGTGCCGCCGTGCCGGATCCCTCCGGACCGGCCAATCGCTTCCGTCTCCTCCATCTTCCAACCAAGGAAACTCCATGCGCCTCCTCCCCTCGCTCTGCCTCCTCGCCACCCTCTCCTTCGGCGCCACCGCCTGGGCCGCCGACGCCGCCGACGAGCACAAGCCGGTGAACACCGTGTGCCCGATCTCGGGCAAGAAGATCGACCCCACCATCCCGCCGGTCGAGGCCAAGACCGCCGACGGCAAGACCATCTGGATCGGCGTGTGCTCCGAAGGCTCCGCGAAAAAGATCAAGAAGGACCCGGCGAAGTACGTCAAGGCGGCGATGGACGACAAGACCATCGCGCAGGAAGAGGCCGGCAAGTAACGTCCCGCACCCGCGCGGTCGAAGCACCCCCGGCGACCACCGGGGGTGCTTCGTTGGTTCCTCGTCGTCCCAGGTGGAAACGTTCCGTCCATCGCGGGGAAAGCGAAACCTGATCAAACAAGAGGAACGGAGAAACGAAGGAAGCCAGGGAGCCAGTGAAAAGAGGAAATCGGGAAAACGGCATCGCCATCACTTGGCTGTCCTCCGTTCCTCCGTTCCTCTTGTTCGTTCCTGTCTTTCCTGTTTTGATCGACGCGACCCGAGTCGCCAATGGATCCATCACGAAGGACGAGGAACCGCTTCGTTCCCCAAGCTCGCGCTCGGCCGATTTCTGGCGCCGCGGCGATCCCGCCAGCGCTCAGGTTGCGACCCCCTCGCGCCGCCATTCCACGTTCGGCAGCGCCGCCGGCCCAGGGCCTGCCGCCGGTCGCGGTCCCGTCCATTGGCTGAGGTACTGCGGCCAGAACGGGATCGGCGCGGCGCACTCCGCCGCCAGTCCGGGCAGGTGGATCCACGGCACCATCGGCCAGCGGTGGTGCGCCTGGTCCCAGTGCCCGTTGAGCAGGATCCAGCGCATCAGCGGCGCGCCCGGGGTGAGATTGTGGGCGCCGGTCATGACCTCGCGCCGGCTCCACGCGTGGGTGACGTACTGGCGGGTCGACCAGTGGCAGCCGCCGAGCGCGAAGAGCAGCAGCACCGGTCCGGGGCTGAGCGCGCCGCTGGCGAAGAGCAGCACATAGAGGGCGACCAGCGCTGCGCACTCGCGGCGCACCAGGCGGCGCTCAGCGGCGGTGAAGTCGTCGAACAGCACCGCCGCGCTGCGCGCGCGCTTGAACGGACCGCTGAGCAGCAGCGGGCGCAGGAAGCCCACCGCGAAGGCCCCCGGCGGGATGATCACGTAGAACAGCCCGGTGAGGATGCTGTACCACTGTGCGCGCTTGAGCCACACGCGGTCGCCCGGGTAATAGCAGTCGAACATCTCGTGGTCGGTGCGGTTGCAGCGGTGGTGCACGGCGTGGGTCACGCGCATCATCGTCGCCGAGGTCGGGAAGGTCAGGCCGGTGACCGAGCCGAGCAGGCGGTTGCGGCGCGGATCCGCGTGCAGCGAACCGTGCGAGGCCTCGTGCATCAGTGCGTAGTTGGTGAGGAAGAGCAGCGCGAAGGGCACGCCCGGCGCGAGCAGCCACCAGCCGTGCAGATGCGATGCGCAGATCAGCAGGCCGAGCTGGAGCGCGCAGACCGCGAGCACCAGGACGGTGTTGAGGCGCCCGGGGATGACGGTCGCCTCAGCCTGCACGGCGCTGTCCAGCGGCCCAGCGCAGCAGGCGGTAGAGCAGCGGCGGCAGCTCGGGCGTGCGCAGATAGTGGTCGGCCCCCCACAGCGGCACCAGGTGGCCGGGGGCGATGCAGGCGTCCTCGAGCAGCACGTAGCCGTCGTTCGGACCGCTGCGCGCCAGCCACGCGGCGCTGCGCGCCACCGGCCGGCGCAGGTGGCAGGCGAGCGG
>JACDGQ010000039.1 GCA_013821615.1 Planctomycetota bacterium | reverse complement strand
CATGAGGTTTTCCCATGCGGGCCGCCGCCTCGAAGCACCGGCATTGTCAATGAAAATATTTCCCGGAACCACTACGCAAACTCCTGCAGAACATCAACTTACCCGCTAAGTTTACAGGCATTGCCCGACAGGGCGCACCGTCGACCGGCGCGCCGCTCAGAACTTCGGAGCGGGACCGGTCGGATGGTCCTTGACCTCGACCGGGAGGGCGGCCGGACCAGGTGCTGATCCCGGTTCGGGATGTCCCTCGGCCGGGCGATCCTTGCGGGCTGCGCGCAGGGCCTCGCGGGCGGCCTGGACTTCGCCATGGCTGAGGTGGCCGTCGTGATCGGTGTCGAAGCGCGCGAAGAGCTCGGGATAGTTGTCCTTGAGCAACTCTTCGGCGTGATCGCGCGCGGCCTTGGCCTCGGCCGGGCTGATCGTGCCGTCGCCGTCGGCGTCGAGCTTGGCGAACTCGTCCGGACGCTTCTCCTTGATGCGGGCGGCCCAGGCGGCGAGGGCGTCGTCCCCCTCCTTGCCGTTGCCACCGAGCCGGTCGAGGCGCTCGACCAGGGACATCGGCAGCATGCCCTTGGCCCGGGCCTTGCCGCCATCCGGGGCGGCGGCTGCGGACAGCAGGGTCGGGGAGAGCAGACAGCTGGTCAGGATGAGCACGGCGAGGCGGGACATGGAACCTCCGCTGGGTACAAGGCAGCTTACCAGGAATGCACCTCGGTGCGATGTTGGAGTTTCCCCCACCCGCCGGCCCCCCGGGCCTTTACAGGGGCGGCACGGGCATACCGTGCTGCCCTTCCCCGAAATCCGCGAAATCCGCTCCAGGAGCAGCTTTACCATGGCGAACTACACCATCTCGGTCATCCACGGCGACGGCATCGGCCAGGAGGTCGGCGTCGAGGGCGTGCGCGTCATGCAGGCGATCGGCGAGAAGTTCGGCCACACCTTCACCTTTCCCGAGTACCTGGCCGGCGGTGCCGCCCTCGACGCTCATGGCGTACCCCTGCCGGATGACACCCTCAAAGGCGTCAAGGACAGCCACGCGCTGCTCTTCGGCGCCATCGGCGGCCCCAAGTGGGAGAAAGTCGCCCACCACCTCAAGCCCGAGGCCGGCCTGCTCAAGCTGCGCAAGGAGCTCGGCGCCTTCGCCAACCTGCGCCCCGCGGTGGTCTTCGACGAGCTGCTGGACGCCAGCACCCTGAAGCCCGAGGTGCTGCGCGGCACGGATATCATGGTGCTGCGCGAGCTGACCGGCGGCATCTACTTCGGCACCCCGCGCGGCATCGACGGCGAGGGCCCCCAGCGCCGCGGCTACAACACCGAGGTCTACCACGTCTATGAGATCGAGCGCATCGCCAAGATGGCTTTCGAGATCGCGCGCGGCCGGCGCAAGAAGGTGTGCTCGGTCGACAAGGCCAACGTGCTTGAATCAAGCCAGCTGTGGCGCGACACCGTGATCGGCGTCGCCAAGGCCTTCCCCGACGTCGCCCTCAGCCACATGTACGTCGACAATGCGGCCATGCAGCTCATCCGCGACCCCAAGCAATTCGACGTCATCGTCACCGGCAATATCTTCGGCGACATCCTTTCCGACGAGTCGAGCCAGCTCACCGGCTCGATCGGCATGCTCGCCTCGGCCTCGGTCGGCGGCCCGGTCGGCTTCTTCGAGCCCATCCACGGCTCGGCCCCCGACATCGCCGGCCAGCAGAAGGCCAACCCCCTGGCGATGATCGGCAGCGCCGCCCTGCTGCTGCGCTACGGCCTCAAGCTCGAGGCCGAGGCCATCGCCATCGAGGCCGCGATCCGCGCCGTGCTCAAGGACGGCAAGCGCACCGGCGACATCAAGCAGGCCGGCCTGCCCGTCCTCACGACCCGGCAGATGGCCGACGCCGTGCTGGGGCACCTGCGGGCGAAGTAGCAGGACCTCTCCGCCGCGAGCAGAGGCTCGACATCGCCAACCCCGCGCCGCTCTCCCTGCTCCCTGCTCCCTGCTCCCTGCTCCCCTGCTCCCCTGCTCCCTGCTCCCTGCTCCCTGCTCCCTGCCGCCCTCCCGCCCTCCCTCCGCCTCACCAGCCTGGACGCAAGGCATTCTCCAACCGGATCTTGCCAAGCGCACCCAACCCCGCTAGAAACCCTGTCCATGAACACCTACCGTCTCCTCGTCGCCTGCGTGGTCGCCGTCGCCTCCCTCAACCTGATCGGCTGCGGCGATGCGCGCACGGTCAACTACCGCGATGTCGAGATCGAGGAGTACCAGCGCCAGATCAAGGATCTCGAGGAGAAGTTGGCGGCCAAGGACGCTGCGACCATCCACGACACCCTCACCCGGACCGAGGGCAATTCCGGCAAGCAGGTCGCCGCCATCCAGGAGCACCTGCCCGGCGTCGGTTGGGGCGAGCGCAACAAGGAGATCGTGTTCACCATCGAGAACTCGATCCTCTTCAAGGCGGGTTCCTCGGACCTCAGCCTGACCGCCAAGTCGACCCTCAACAAGGTCGTCGCGCTGATCAACGAGAAGTACAAGAACAACTACATCCGCGTCGAAGGCTTTACCGACGACCAGCCGATCCGCCGCACCAAGGACAAGTGGGACGACAACTGGGATCTCTCCGGCGGTCGTGCCCAGTCGGTGCTGCATTACCTGCTCGAGCGCCACATCCCTGCCGCTGACCTCGGCTTCGCGGGCTACGGCCAGGAGCGCGCCGTCGCGTCCGGCAGCGGCGAGGCCGCCCGCGCCAAGAACCGCCGCGTCGAGATCATCGTCATTCCCAAGTAAGTCGAAGGCGCCCCTGCGGGCGACGTTTCCATGGCATCCAGACGCGGGCCAGCCGGCGACCTCCAAGTGGTCGTGGGCTGGCTCGCGCTGTTGTGGGTGATCTACATCATCCAGCTCGCGCTCTGGAACCTGGCCGGGTATTCGCTCGTCGACACCTTCGGACTTTGGCCGCGCAAGCTCCATGGCCTGATCGGCATCCTGACCGCGCACTTCCTGCACGGGAGCCTCGCGCACATCGCAGCGAACAGCATTGGGCTGCTGATCCTCGGCTGGGCGAGCTGCGGCTACAGCCGCGCGCTGACCGGAGCGGCGGTCGGCTATGCGATGCTCTGCGCTGGCTTCTTCACGTGGTGCTTCGGCAGCTGGAACCATCCCAGCGAGGTGCATGTCGGCGCGAGCGGAGTGATCTTCGGGCTGATGGGCTTCCTGCTCGCCAATGGACTGTTCCGGCGCGACCTCTTCGCAATCTTCCTGGGGCTCGCCACCCTGGTGCTGTTCGGATCGGGCCTGACCGCTGCGCTGCCGCCGACCCTGACCCACGCGCCCACCCTGCAGGTGAGCTGGGAGATGCACCTGGGCGGATTCGTTGGCGGAATCCTGGCGAGCTGGCAGTACCGGCGCGCGAAGAAGGTGTGAGGTTCCTCGTCATTCGTGGTTGACCCATTGCCTCCTTGGGTCTCGTCGATCAAAGCAGGAAAGACAGGATCGAACAAGAGGAACGGAGTAACGGAGCCCAGCCAAGAGATGGCGATGTCGTTTTTCCCCCATTCACCATTTCACTGGCTCCCTGTCTTCCTCCGTTTCTCCGTTCCTCTTGTTCGATCAGGTTTCGCATTCTCCGCGATGGACGGAAAGTTTCCACCGCGGACGACGAGGAACCATGTATGACGGGCTGACAGCCGTCAGCCGTCAGCCGGCAGCCCAAGAATGCCCCGTACCACGCGCTCCGCCTGCGGGTCGCCGGCGTGCTCGCGCAGGTAGCGCATCAGCTGGTGCTGGAGCTTGTTGCCGACGCGCTCGAGGCCGTAGCGCAGGTCGGCGGAGTCGGCGAGGCCGAGCTTGGCGCGCAGGCGCACCTCCTCGGCGGCGACCACGTCCTGGAAGTAGCCGGCGACCTGGGCGAGCAGCGCCGCCTTGTCGTGGCGCACGTCGGTGGCGTAGGACGCGACCATGGAGTCGACCAGGGCGGCGGCGGCGTCGACCTCTTCGACGCGCAGCTGGCGGTTGGAGGCGACCACCGCGTCGAGGTGGTCGATGTTGTAGAGGTAGACGTCGTCGAGCCCTGCCACCGCCGGCTCGACGTCGCGCGGCACCGCCAGGTCGATGAGCATGAGCGGGCTGCGCCGGCGCTTGCGCGCGCTGCGCACGTCGTTGGCCAGGATCACCGGGTGCGGCGCGGCGGTCGAGCTGACCACGATGTCGTGCGCGGCAAGCGCCTCGCCGAGCCCCGACCACGGCAGTACCTCGGGCTTGAAGTCGGTGGTGGTCAGATCGGCGGCAAGCGCCGTGGCGCGCTCCGGACTGCGGTTGACGATGCTGAGCTGGCGCACCCCGGCGCTGACCAGGTACTTCACCGCCAGCTCGGCGATCTCGCCAGCGCCTACCACCAGCAGGCGCGCCTGGGACAGCTCGCCGTGGATGTGCTTGGCGAGGTCGACCGCCACCGAGGCCACCGACAGCTTGTGCTTGCCGATCGCGGTCTGGTTGCGCACGTCCTTGGCCACCGCCAGGGCGCGCTGGAAGAGCGGGTTGAGCAGCGGCCCCGTGGCCTTGGCCGACTGCGCCTGATCGTAAGCGGTCTTGATCTGATGGACGATCTGGTATTCGCCGATGACCAGGCTCTCGAGCCCGCTGACCACGCGGAAGAGGTGGCGCACGCCGTGGCGGCCCTGGTGGTGGTAGAGGTGCCGGTCGAGCAGTTCGGTGTCGAGTCCCTGGCGCTCGGCGAGCAGCGTCAGCACCTGACGTCGGTCGGGCGACCCGCCCAGGTAGCACTCCAGGCGGTTGCAGGTCGACACCACCACCGCCTCGCCGCCGCCGGGCAGCGCGGCCAGCGCAGCGAGCAGCCCGTCGAGCGCGCCGGCGTCGACGGCGAGGCGCTCGCGCACCTCGACCGGCGTGCGGTGGTGGTCGACGCCGATCACCATCAGTGGCAAATCGCGGACGGGGGCGGCGGGCTCGGGCTCAGCCATGCTTGGCCACGAGCTGGCTGACCGCCCCGAGCGCAGCGACGAGCATGCACACCACCGCGGTCAGGGCGATGCCGCGCCGGCTGATGCGCGCGGCGGCGCGCAGCGCCAGCACCACCACCAGCAGCACCATGGTGAGCAGGGCGAGGACGATGGTCGGACTGCCGATGCTGACCATGCGCGACAGCTGCATGGCCGCGCCACCCGTGGCGAGGCCGCCGAGCAACAGCGCGGTGGCGGCGACCAGGGTACGCTCGGTGAAGCGCTCCAGGGGCGGCAGGGCGGGCAGGCGCAGGGCGCGCACCGAGGGCGACTTGAGCTGCTTGGCGGCGAGCAGGTAGAGCCCGCCGGAGGCGCCGCAGACCAGCATGCAGGCGAGATGCGCGGACATGAACACCACGTGCACCAGGACGATCAGCGGCGTACCGGTGGCGGCCGGGATGGGATCGTGGACGGGACCGGGCGGCGGGCCGGCGAGCGCGGACATCGCCACCAGCAGGGCCATGCCACCGACCGGCAGCACCAGCAGGCTGCGGCTCGGCACCGCCAGGTAGCGGTTGAAGAACAGCAGGCTGGCCACCGCGGCCCACACCCCGAGCACGCCGTAGGCGAAGTCGCGCTCGCTGGGCTCGAGCAGGCTCAGGATCATGCTCGCGGTGTGTAAGCCGAGGCCCACCCACACCGGCCACAGGTAGCCCGCGCGCGGATCGTCCTGACGGCCCATTTGCCGCCAGCGCAGCACGGCCGCCGCGCAGTAGCAGAGGCCGGCGCCAGCGATGAGGATGACGGCGAGGAGGTGCATCGGCGTCCGAGCGTAGACCGCGAGGGCAGGGCCACAACGGGCTGACGGCTGGCGGCTGGCGGCTGGCGGCTGAGGCGCACGGTGCTTGCCGCTGTCGCTTGGCCTGGAGAATTGCGACGATGCCCGGTCCAGGTCCCAACCATATGGCGCAAGCGGTCCGGGCGCCGGCTGGGGATTCCTCGTGGATGGCGTTCGCGCTGCTGGCCGCTGGAGCGTTGGCCGCCGCGCTGGTCGCCGCACCATTCACGGTTGCCGGCGCGCTGTTCGCGGGTGGCGGGGCCCTCCAGGTGGACCGGGGGATGCGACGCGGCCGCGCCGCGGGCGGCGTCCTGCTGACCCTGTGCGGACTCGTCGACCTGGTGGGCGGCGGGCTGCTATGCCTGCGGCTCAGCCCGCGCCCGGCCATTCCGGGCCTGATCCTGGCGTCTTTCCTGATCGGCAATGGGCTGGTGCGACTGAACGGCGCTGCGCTGGTGCGTTGCCCCGGCTGGCGGCGTCAGGCGGCCCTGGGCGCGCTCGCGGTGGTGACGGGCATGGCCTCGCTGCTCGACTGGGCGGGCGGATTGGAGCGGCCCCTTGCCGCGGCGGTCGCCATCCTGCTCGTGGGCCTGGCCTGGAGCTCGGCCCCGACAGGTGCCGCCCGTCAGCGCACCAGTACGTAGCCGATGCGCACGCGCGACGCGGCGCGCCGATCGTAGTCGAGGATGGTCTCGCCGTAGCCGTCGAAGTATTGCAGGCCGAGGAAGCCGGAAATCGCGCCTCCGGTCATGCGGTCGAGCGGGTAGGAGACATCGAACTGGATGCTGCCCTTGTGCGCGCCGGTGCCGATCCGGCCATCGACAGAGAACTGCCAGCCGTGGGCCAAGCTCAGCTTGAGCAGCAGGTCGCCATAGCCGCGGTAGTCGGGGATGTCCGCGTTCTCCTCCTTCTCGATGTAGTAGACCAGCCGCGGCGCGATGGTCAGCTGCGTTCCGCCGTCCACACCAAGGGTAAGGATGGGCGTGGCGAAGAGGGTGTTGATGCTGCGCGACTGCGAGCCGGACTTGCCGTTGGACTCGTGGGCGAAGCCGGACTGCACGGCCAGGCCGACACCCGAGTCCCGGCCGAACAGCCCGAGGTCGTCGTAGTAGAACAATTCCGGCCGGTAGCTGGAGTCGCGGAACGGCTTGGACTCGCCGTGCAGGTCCCACAGCGACGTCTGGCTGTAGGCGAAGAAGAACGCGCCCACCGCCCGCGGACCGCCCGCGAATAGCCCGGCGGGGCTGAACAATTGCGCCTTGAGGCTGAACTGGAACTTGGCGTCCACGCCGCCGCGATCGCCGAACAGGAAGTAGACCGGCTCGTAGGCCGAGATCGCCGAGCGCAGACGGTCGTCCTGGGACTTGGCGTCGCCCTGGGGCTTCGGCGTGGTCGCGACCTCGCTGAGCGGCGCCGGCGCCCCGGGTGCGGGCTGCGCCGGGGGCGAAGCCTCCGGAGGCGGGGCGTCGACCGCACCCGCCAGGGCGGCGCACGCCAGGAGCAGGACCGGTCGGGAAAGGTTGCTCATGACCATCATCGCCGAAGCCTTACTTGCCGAGGGCCGTGGCCTGGGTGATGCCACGCAGGTCGTTGTCGAGCAGCTCGCCGCTGAGCGCCACCCAGCCGCCCGGCTTGACGCCCAGGTCGTTGCCGCCGGCGCTGATGGTGATGCGGTCCCACAGGCGGTAGCTGAGCGCGGCGCGCAGCATGACGTGGCCATCCTCGAAGCGGCGGTCATCCTGGTCGCGCTGGTTGTCCTTGCCGCGCGCCATGACGTCGAGGCTGAGACGGTCGGTGAAGCTCCAACTCGCGGTCACGCCGGGCTGGCTCTCGATGATGCCGGCGGCCAGGCTGAGGTGGTAGATCTGCGCCTCGTCGTCCGGGACGAAGCGCCAGCCGAGCAGCAGGGTGAAGTCGACGTTGAAGCGGTTGGGATCGTCGCTCTTGACCACGCGCTCGTCCGGAGCGGTGCGGTAGCTGACGCCGCCCTCGTAGAACTTCCACGGCTTGGGCTCGTAGCGCAGGTAGGCGCCGTAGGTGCTCGACTTGGTGTTGGTGTCGATGCCGCCCGCCACGCCGAGCCACAGCTTGGTCTCGCTGAAGCCGCCGGTGAGCGGCTTGACCTCCTCGAGGCGGTTGTTGAGGCTGTCGACGGCCTGCACCGCCTTGTCGTGCAGGGTATCCTCGAACACCAGCTTGCCGACGGTGCCCTTGCCCGAGGCGATCTGGGTGGTGATGACCTCGAGGTTGTCGCCGATCTTGTTGAGCTTGGGCGTGAAGCTGGCGATGTCGGCGATCGCCTTGCGGATGTCGGCGCGGTTCTCGTCGACGGTGGTCTGGATCGACTTGGCCGCGTCGCCCACGTTCTGGACCGCGACCGGCAGCTTCTCAGCGGCCGACTTGACGCTCTCGCGGTTCTCCTTGACCAGGTCGCGGATCTGCTGCGACATCTCGTCGAAGCGCGCGATCGAATCCTTGATGCCCTGGCGGTTCTCCTCGACGAGTTTGGCGATGCGCTCGGACATCTCCGAGAAGTTGGTGATCGCCTTGCCGACCTCGGCGCGGTTCTCCTTGACCAGCGCCTCGATCTGCTCGGAGGCGCGGCCGAACTTCTCCATGCTCTCGCGCACGGTGGTGATGGCCTGCTTGATCTCGGCGCGGTTCTCGTCGATCACCACCTTGACGCTGCCCAGGACCTCGTCGAAGCCGGCCGGGTCTGAGCCCATGTGGCCGCGCACCAGATCGGGAGCGATGGGCTTGCCGGAATGCGAGGCCATGTCGAGCGCCGAACCGCCGAGCACCGCCTGGACGATGCGGAACTGGGTGTGTTCGTCGACCAGCACGAACTTCTGCCGCTCGGCCTGGATCGAGAAGCTGACCTGCACCACCGGGGCGCCGGCGAGCAGCACCGGCGCGACCTCGGTGATGGTGCCAACGCGCACGCCGTTGAAGGTGACCATGTCGCCTTCCTTCAGCTTGGAGACGCGCGGGAAGTTGACCGCGTAGGTGCCCTTGGTCTGGCCGAGCTGGGTGGTGAACATGGTCAGCCACAGCACCAGGCCGAGACCCAGGAAGAACAGGATGCCGACCTTGACTTCGCTGTTCACTGGTGACCCGCGGCGTGCATGGGTGGGGAATATAGGCCCGTTTCCGGGGACGCATTAGAAATGGGGTCGGGGGCTTCGGCGGGCAGGCGGAGATGGG
This sequence comes from Planctomycetota bacterium, assembly GCA_013821615.1. Lineage (GTDB taxonomy): Bacteria > Planctomycetota > UBA11346 > UBA11346 > UBA11346 > BOG-1363. Next base: position 4,152 of record JACDGQ010000039.1, on the reverse strand, counting down.
TGCGGAGTGCGGAGTGCGGAGTGCGGAGTGACCGTCCAGCAGCGACCTCATCCGTGTCCACGAGGGTGCGGAGTGCGGAGTGCGGAGTGCGGAGTGACCGTTTCCGCACGGAGCGGCGCGGTCCGACGAGCCAGCCCACGGACAGCGCGAAAACCAACGAGCCAGGTGCGCACCCCGCACTCCGCACTCCGCACTTCGCACGGCTGTCCAATGCACGGCTGTCCAAGGCACGGCTGTAAACGGGACTGCGGTCCAGGGCATGGTGGTCGATCACGACGTGTAGCCCTCCGTCAGCGGCCCCTTGGTCGAGCCGGTCAGCATCTGGTGCATCACCGGATGCTGCGAGGCCTTGATCTGGTCCTTGTCCCCGACCTCGATCATGCGGCCCTTGTAGAGCATGGCGATGCGGTCGGCGATCATGAAGGCGGCGTGCAGATCGTGGGTGATGACGATCGAGGTCACGCCGAGCGACTTCTGCAGTTCGAGGGTCAGCTCGTTGACGCCATTGACGGTCACCGGGTCGAGGCCGGTGGTGGGCTCGTCGTAGAGGATGATCTCGGGGTTCTGGATGATGGCGCGGGCGATGCCGACGCGCTTGCGCATACCGCCCGAGAGGTCCGCGGGCTTGAGTTGGAGGATCTCCTCCGCCGGCAGGAAGACCTGCTTCAGCGCCTTGATGACGCGCGCACGCACCTGGTCGGCGGGCAGGCGATCGACCTCGACCAGGGGCAGACCGACGTTCTCGAGGATGGTCAGCGAGTTGAGCAGCGCCGCCATCTGGAAGACCACGCCCATGCGCCGGCGGTAGCCGGCCATCTGCTCGGGGGTCGCGGCGTTGAGGTTGAGGTCGCCCACGGTCACCGCGCCGGCATCGCTGCGCAGCATGCCCATGATGTGGCGGATGAGGGTGGTCTTGCCCGAGCCGGAACCGCCGAGGATGACCAGGGTCTCGCCCTTGTAGACGTCGATGTCGATGCCACGCAGGATGTGGCGGTGGCCGAAATGCTTGTGCAGGTCGCGGATGCGCATCAGCACCTGCTTGTCCGGCGGCACCGGGGCGAGGCGCGAGGCGCGCTCGAGCTCCTGGCGCGTCCAGCCGCCGCGCGGGCTCTTGGTGGCCAACGAAGACGAGCCCGACGAAGTCCCGGGCGGCGCTGCCGCCACGGGCGCGGGCACCGGCTCCGGAACGCTGGCGGGATCCCGCGTGGGCGTATCGCTCATGCGAGGAGCCGCTTCATGGCGAGCTGCACGAATGAGGTCAGGAACAGGTCCATCAGCAGCACGAAGATGATGCTGAGCACGACGGTCTTGGTGGTCGAGCGGCCGACGCCTTCGGCGCCGTCGGTGGTGTTCATGCCCTGGTCGCAGGCGATGGTGCCGATCAGGCAGGCGAAGACGAAGGACTTGAACAGGCCCGACGACACGTCGAGGAAGGCCAGGCTGTTCTTGGCCGACTCGAAGAAGGTGGTGATCAGCGTCCCGAAGGTCGCCTTGGCGATGAGCGCGCCGCCGAGCATGCCGACGAAGTCCGAGACCGCGGCGAGCAGCGGCATGATGATCGCCAGGGCGAGGATGCGCGGCATCACCAGATAGCGCACCGGGTCGATGCTCATCGCGCGCAGGGCGTCGATCTCGTCGTTGACCGCCATGGTGCCGAGCTCGGCGGCCATGCCGGCGCCGACGCGGGCGAGGATGATGACCGCCGCCCAGATCGGACCGAGTTCGCGACAGAAGGTCACGCCGATGATGCCGCCCAGCAGGTCGGTCTGGCTGTAGCCCTCCAGGGCGATGCCGGTCTGCACCGCCATGATCATGCCCGTCAGGCCGCTGATCAGTGCCAACACCAGCAGCGAGCCGAAACCGCAGAACTCGATCTGGCGCAGCAGCATCGGGATGCTGCGCTTGACCTCGACCACGTGCAGGACGGCCGACCACAACAGCAGCAGGGCACGCCCGGCGACCTGGGCACGGTCGAGGATGCCGCGTCCGGTCGAGGACATCACCAGCGCACTCTTCTCCATCGCGAACTGCGGGATGGCGTTGGTGGTGGTGCGGTGGTGGTCGTCGTGCGCGTGCGGTTCAGTCATGGGCGGCCGCCTTGGCGAAGGAGACCGGCAGGCCGATCAGGACCAGGGCGAAGAGCGTCTTGGCATCGCAGATCAGGCCTTCCGCCAGCAGCGCGGGCACGCGGCCGAGCGCGACCACCTCGCGCGCCACCAGCTCGCCGTGCTCGGGGGCCGCGGCGATCTCACTGAGGCCGGTGGCGCGGTAGATGATGAGCTCTTCATCGGAGACCCCGACCGCGGGCAGGAAGCGGGTGAGTTCCTCTAAGTGCGCGGCGCTGAAGCCGGCCTCTTCCTGCAGTTCGCGCGCCGCGGTGGCCTCCGGGGCCTCGCCCGGGACGCGCGTGCCGGCGGGGATCTCCAGCGTCCAGCGACGGATCGGATACCGATATTGGCGCACCAGCAGCAGCGTGTCGGGAGTCGGCTGGGCGAGGATCGCGACCGCGCCCGGGTGGTGGATCACCGGGCGCACCACCGCGCCGTCCGACGTGGCGAAGGTCTCCTCCATCAACGCGAAGCGCGGCGAAGCGAAGATCGTACGGGCGCTGGTGAATCGTGCCGAGGCCACGGGGACGAGACTAAGGGGCCGGGGAAGCGGTGGCAACTGCAGGGGTCCGGAAGTCCAAAAGTCCGGAAGTCCGGAAGTCTCGGCTCGCGGGGGCTGCTCGTGTCAGTCCCCGCGGCTCCAGTTCCGCAGGACTAGAGGCTGCCGGTGCGCCCGCCAGGCCGCAGCGTCCCCGACTTCCGGACTTCCGGACTCCCGGACCGGGGGCCAGCAGGGCCCCCCTTGCATCCCCGCCCACCTCCCGAACCTGGGCCGCTCCACCCGTGCGGCCGCGCCGCCACCGGAGCCGCCATGCGCGTCAGTCTGAACTGGATCAAGCGCCTCCTCGACTTGCAGACCCTGCCCATGCCGGTCGCGGAGCTGCAGAAGGCGCTGACCCTGCGCGTCGCCGAGTTCGAGTCCGACGTCGAGGTCGCCGGGCCCGCCCTCGCCGGCGTGGTGGTGGGCAAGGTCCTGACCTGCGCCCAGCATCCCGGCGCCGACCGCCTGCGCGTCACCACCGTCGACATCGGCCGCGGCGCCCCGGCGCCCATCGTCTGCGGCGCGCCCAACGTCGCCGTCGGGCAGACCGTGGCGGTCGCGACCATCGGCACCACCCTGACCATGCCCGGCAAGGACGGCGCGCCAGCGACCATCACGATCAAGGCCGCCAAGCTGCGCGGCGAACCCAGCGAGGGCATGATCTGCGCTGCCGACGAGCTCGGCCTGCCCGGTGGGCACGACGGCATCCTGGTGCTGGACGCGGGTCTGGCCGCGGGCACCCCGCTGCGCGAAGCGCTCGGCCTGGGCTACAGCGTGCTGATCATCGAGAACGCCGCGATCACCCACCGCCCGGACCTGTGGGGCCAGTGGGGTTGGGCGCGCGAGATCGCGGCCATCCTGGGCGTGCCGCCGCCGGCGCCGCTCGACACCGCCTGGGCGGTCGACGCCGGGCCGTGGCGCGCCGAGCTGAGCAGCGACGGCTGCACCGCCTATGCCGGCGCGGTCGTCGACGGCGTCGCCAACACCCCGTCGCCGGCGTGGATGCAGGACCTGCTGACCAGCGTCGGCGTGCGCCCGCTCGGCCTGCTCGTCGACCTCACCAACTTCGTCATGCTTGAGGTCGGCGAACCGCTGCACGCCTTCGACCGCCGCGAGCTGGACGGCACCACCGTGATGGTGCGCGACGCCGCCGCCGGCGAGGCCTTCACCACCCTCGACGGGCGCAGCCACGCGCTGGCCGGCGACGACGTGGTCATCGCCGACGGCAGGCGCGCGCTCGCCCTTGCCGGGATCATGGGCGGCGCGGGCAGCATGGTGCAGGGCGACACCAGCGGCATCCTGATCGAGGCCGCGATCTTCAAGGCCGCGCGCATCCGCCGCACCCGCCAGCGCACGGGCGTCGCCACCGACAGCTCGGCGCGCTTCGAGAAGACCCTCTACCCCGAAGGCGCGCCCGCGGCGCTCAACCGCACCCTCGCGCTGCTGCGCGAGCTCTGCCCCGGCTGCCGGGTGGTGCAGCGCTTCGCCAGCGGCGCCCTGGCC
>JACDGQ010000622.1 GCA_013821615.1 Planctomycetota bacterium | reverse complement strand
ATGCGTGCTGGCAGGCGCGGGAGCGCGGGGTGATCTTCGACATCGGCCACGGCAAGGGGTCGTTCGACTTCACGGTCGCCGAGGCGATGCTGGCCGGCGAGTTCCCGCCCGACATCATCAGCTCGGACGTCCACGTGCTGTGCATCGACGGGCCGGCCTACGACAACATGGAAACCATGAGCAAATTCCTGTGCCTCGGCATGCCGCTCGCCGACATCGTGCGCGCGGTGACCGCGGCGCCCGCGTCCGTGCTGCGGCGGCCGGACCTTGCGGACCTGTCGGCCGGCAGCACCGGCGACGCCACGGTGATGCGGCTGGAGCAGGGGCGGTTCACCTTCGCCGACGTATCGGGCCAGACCCGGACCGGGACGCAGCGCTTCGCGCTCGACAGCGTAGTCGTGGCCGGCGCGCTGTGGCACCAGGCGGATGCGCAGGTGATGGCGGCGGACTGAACACGCGGCACGGCGTAAGATCGGAGCGTCGCATGAGCCAGTCGGTCAGCCCGGCGGCGCGGGGGCGCCCGGCCCCGGCTGACGGCCCTCCCGCCGCCACGGTGCGCACGGTCGTGCTGGCGAGCCTTGGCGGCGCGCTCGAGTTCTACGACTTCGTCGCCTACGGCATCTTCGCCGCATACATCGCGCCCACCTTCTTCCCCGCGCAGGATGAACTCGCCTCCCTCCTGAGCACGTTCGCCGTGTTCGCGGGCGGCTACCTCATCCGGCCGCTCGGGGGCATGGCGTTCAGCCACTTCGGCGACCGGTTCGGGCGGCGCTCCACCTTCCTCGCGTCGCTCTTGGGCATTTCGCTGGCCACGCTGGGCATGGCGCTCTGCCCTTCGTATCAGGCGTGGGGCGGCTGGGCGCCGGCCGCCTTCGTGGCGCTGCGGCTGCTGCAGGGGTTCTGCCTTGGCGGCGAGCTGCCGGGTGCCATCACCTATGTGGCGGAGGCCGCGCCGCCGGGCCGGACCGGGCTCGCCTGCGGCCTGCTGTTCTGCTGCGCGTCGCTGGGCGTGGCGGAACGTGTCAACGACTTTGGTATGGCCGGGGGTTGGAATTTAGGCTTGGATAGTCGGGTCGGTTGTGCGGCATTAAATTGAGCGAGGCGGCCGGCCCTTTGGTGTGATGCCGGCGGGTAAGGATTGGATGACCGGCACACTGGGTTTCTGCGTTACGTAACGGATTGCAGTGGGAGCGAGCCGGCGAGACGCGACGTAGAGACGGTGGCTGGTGACACGCAAGAGGGCAGCCGGGAAAGGCATGCAGCGCTTCGACGATTGCGTTGGTGCCAGGGCCGGCATTCAGGCACGGCTGTTCGGTGTTGGCGGGTTGATCCAGGCGGCGGTTGGTTTGTTGGGCGGCGTGGGCGGCTTGTTGACGAAGCGCTCCGGGTTGGTCTGGAACGCCAGTGCGAGGGTTTGCTGGCGGGCGGCGTGAACGGCATCGGCTTGGCCGTAATGCACCTGGTCCGGGGTCATGAGGCCGATCCCGGCGTGGTGATGGTCCTGGTTATACCAATCAAAGAACCGGCGGCAGAAGCTCCGGGCGTCCTCGATGCAGCCGAAGCGCTGAGGAAAGCGCGGCTGATACTTCAGGGTTTTGAAGTGGCTTTCGGAGAAGGGATTGTCGTTGGACGTGTGCGGGCGGTTGTGCGAGCGCGTCACCCCGAGATCGGCGAGCAGTAGGGCGGTGGCGCGGGCCTTCATTGGGCCGCCCCGGTCAGCATGCAGCGTGAGCTGACCGGGTGGCACGTTGTGCTTGGCAATCGCGTCATCGAACAGCGGCCGGAATAGCGTGGCGCTCTCCGCATCGGCGACGCACCAGCCAATGACCCGGCGGCTGAAGATGTCGAGGATCACGTAGAGATAGAAGTAGCTCCATTTGGTCGGCCCCATCAGCTTGGTGATGTCCCAGGACCAGACCTCGTTCGGACGCTCTGCCAGGAGTTCGGGCTTTTGGTAGACGGGATGGCGAAGCTGCGCGCGGCGCTCGCGCACCTCGCCGTTCTGGCCAAGCAGCCGATACATGGTGCGAACCGAGCAGTGATAGACGCCCTCATCGAGCAGGCAGGCGTAGATCTCGGCCGGCGCCTGGTCGGCAAAGCGCGGAGCATGCAGCAGCTCCAGCACCGCTTGCTGCTGAGGAACACTCAAAGCCCGTGCCGGCCGTGGTCGTGGGCGAAGGGCCACCGGCGGCTTGGCCAGGCGGGCGCGGCGGCGTTGCACGCTGGCGCGTGAGACCCCGAGTGCCACACAGGCTGCAGCCATCAAGCCGCCGGCCGGCGCCAGGCCAGCGACCGCGTCCGTCAAGGCTCGTCGTCGCTGGGCGCCAGCGGGATGCCCAGCAGCTCCGCAACTTTTTTTTGTACTTCCATGACAGCCTCGGCGCGCTTCAGACGAAGCGCGAGGCGGGCATTCTCCTTTTGAAGAAGGGCCACTTCAGTCGCGAGCGGATTGGGTTCGGCGATCTTTGGGCCGCGCTTGACCGGCGTCAGGGCGCCGAGAGCGCCTGCGTCGCGTTGCCGGCGCCAGTCGGTCAGCGCCGAGGAGTAAAGGCCCTCGCGGCGCAGAATGGCGGCGATGCCGCCGATGTCAGCCGCACGATCCGTGTCGGCGAGAATGCGCAGCTTGTCCTGGGCGGTGAAGATCCGGCGGTGCGGACGAGCGGTGAACTCAGGCGATGCCGAGGCTGGTGCCGCCACCGTCGGCCTCCGGCCTTCGTTCGTGGC
>JACDGQ010000621.1 GCA_013821615.1 Planctomycetota bacterium | reverse complement strand
GCCCGGTGGCCTGGTACCGCTTCGAGGACACCCAGAATCCCGGCCGCGACGTCTCGACCCTGGGCAACAACGGCGCGCGCCAGGCGCTCGCGGTGTTCGCGGTGGTCGACTCGCAGCGCCAGCACGTGGCGGAATTCCGTGGCAAGGGCCAGCTGGTCGTGCCCTGCGTGGTGCGCAAGGACTTTTGCATCGTCTTCTGGCTGCGCACCGGCTTCTCCGGCGGCGACCCCTTCGGCAATCCCGAGGAGCTGCAGTGGCGCATCGGCACCGGGCTGGTCGACGGCGACATGCCGAACATCGCCGCGGACTTCGGCGTCGGGCTGTATTCCGGGCGTCTGCTGTTCGGCGTCGGCGCGCCCAACACCACGCTGTCCGGCCGCCAGGTGGTCAGCGACGGCGCCTGGCACCACGTCGGCGTCGGGCGCGCGAACGGCGGTGAGATGCGCATCTACGTCGACGGCCAGCGCGACGCCACCATGCAGGGACCGTCCGGCGAGCGCACCGCTCCCGACCGCCTGGTGATCGGCAGCATGACCACCGGCTACGGAGCGCTGAACGGCCGTCTCGACGAACTGCGCTTCTACGACCGCCTGCTCACCGACGCCGAGGTCAACGAGATCTTCCGCGTGGAGCATATGGGGAAGTAGTCCGGGAGTCCGGAAGTCCGGAAGTCGGACAACCGGACGGCCAGCCGTGACACCTCGCCTGCGCCGATGGATGGGGAGCAACGAGTCGCGAGTTACGAGCTACGAGCTACGAGCAGCGAGCAGACAACTCGCAGCTCGCAACTCGCATGGGAAAAGCAGGCCGTCCGGCAGTCGACTTCCGGACTTCCGGACTTCCGGACTCCCGGACTTCCGGACTTCCGGACTTTCCGCCTAGACGATGCCGCCGTCGCTGATGGTGATCCCGCGCATCGACATCTTCAGCTCTTCCGGGTTGGGCGCGATCGCCAAGGCGGTCTCCATGGTGATCTTCTTCTCGCGGTAGAGCCGGGCGAGGACCTTGTTGTAGTTCTCGCAGCCGTTCTCGACGTCCTTGGCCAGGGCCTCGGCGACCTTGGCGTCCTCGCCCTCGAGGATCAGCTTCTTGATGATCGGGGTGATGAACATCATCTCGACCGCGGGGATCTGCGGCTTGGCCTTGTCGGTGCTGGCGAGCAGCTTCTGGTTCATCACGCAGCGCAGGTTGAAGGCCAGGCTGGTGCGGATCTGCTCGTGCTTGTTGGGCTGGAAGAGGTCGAGGATGCGGCCGATGGTCTGCGCCGCGCCCGAGGAGTGGATGGTGCCGAACACCAAATGGCCGGTCTCGGCCGCGGTCAGGGCGGTCTCGAAGGTCTCGGCGTCGCGCATCTCGCCGAGCAGCATGACGTCCGGGTCCTCGCGCACCGCAGAGCGCAGCGCTTCGGCGAAGTTGACCACGTCCAGGCCGATCTCGCGCTGGTTGATCAGCGACTTGTCGTTGATGAACTGGTACTCGATGGGGTCTTCGATGGTGATGATGTGGGCGCGGCGCTTGGCGTTGATGTCGTTGAGGATGGCGGCGATGGTCGTCGACTTGCCCGAGCCGGTGATGCCGCCCATCAGCACCAGGCCCTGCTCGTAGAGCGCGCACTTGCCGACCGCGGGCGGCAGGCTGAGCTCCTCGTAGCTGGGGATGCGCGGGCGCACCCGGCGCACCGCCGCCGAGAGCGCGCCGCAGCTGCGGAAGACGTTGCAGCGGAAGCGCCCGGTACCCTCGACGGATTGCGAGAAGTCCTCGTAGCCGCGCGCGTCGAGGTTGGCCTTCTGCTTGTCGCTGAGCAGGCCGCGCAGCAGCTGGTCGGTGTCCTCGGCGGTCAGCGGTGCGCTCTTCATGCGCACCAGCTCGCCGGAGATGCGGAAGATCGGCGGCTCGCCGACCTTGATGTGGAGGTCGCTGGCGTTGTGCTTGGCCATCGCCTGGAACAGCTCGTGGATCTTCATGGCGGGCAGCCTACCGACCCGCGGGGGGTACGGCAGGCCGGGTGCGGACCGGGGGGTGGACGTGTATGCTTCTCCGGCCGCCATCCCGTGCCATCCTGGGCATGGCGGACGGCTCGTCGGACCGCTCCCGCCAGGAGGACGCCCATGGCATTGCTGCGCATCATCGATGGTCCCGGCTCCGGCCAGGTCTTCACCCTCAAGGCGGAAGGCGTCACCCTCGGCCGCGACGTGACCAACCCGGTGCGCATCGACGACCCCAAGTCGAGCCGCGTGCACGCCGAGGTCGCGCTGGTCGGCGGGCGCTGGCAGGTCAAGGACCTGGGCAGCTCGAACGGCACCTGGACCGAGGCCGGGCGCATCACCAGCCTGCCCCTGGTGCACGGCGCGGTGTTCCGCATCGGCAAGGCCTACCTGCGCTTCGAGAGCCGCGAAGAGGACACCCTGACCGGCGAGGGCGAGTCGACCTGGGCCGACCCCGCGCGCATCGAGGGCCTGGCCGGCGGCGCCCCGCGCGGGCAGACCTCGCTGTTCGTGCGCGCCAAGGGCAAGGGTGGTGCCACGGGCCAGCCCGAGGAGCGCGCCCCGCTGGAGCGTGGGCTGCTCGAGCGCAGCAACGCGTACCTGGTGCTGCTCCACCAGCTGGTGGTGCGCGCCGCCGAAGCGCAGGGCCGCGACCAGCTCTTCGAGCTGCTCGACGACGCCGCCGCCGAGGCCCTGGAGGGCGACCGCTGCGCGGTGTTCCTGCCCTCGGCCGCGCCCGCCGAC
>JACDGQ010000620.1 GCA_013821615.1 Planctomycetota bacterium | reverse complement strand
GCCCGAGCAGGAGCGAACGCTCGGCGACCCGGGCGGCTCGGTGGCGGCGAGCGCGGTGATCCAGCGCGCCTCGTCGAGCGCCTGCGCGGGGTCGCAGTCGCACTGCACGAAGACCGCCTTGCCCACCGCCAGCCCGGCGCTGGCCGCGGCGAAGTCCGCGGGCAGAAACGGCCGGTTCAGCGCGGGCGCGCCGTCGAGCCAGGTGTAGCGCAGGCGCCCGGGATCCCACAAGTGGAGGTGGGCGTCGATCAGAGGGAGCGGGTCGCCCATGGCCGTCACCGTTCGCCCAGGGCGACGCTGTGCAAGACCAGCGTGCTGCCGGGATGCGGCTCGCCGCACGGGTCGACCGCCAACCCGGCGATCAGCCCGCGATACTCCGGGCTGGCACCCAGGTCGATGCGGTAGGTGTGCGCAGCCGGATCGGCGAGCAGGGGCAGGGGCAGGCTCTTGGCGGCGTCGCGTTCGCGCGCATCGCTGCGCGTCCAGAAGATGCGGCCGGTGGTGGTTGGCCCGGGCCACGTCAAGACCACGGTCAGCAAGCGCGCCGCGGCCGGCCAGCAGCGCTGCGGTGAGACCAGTCGCGGCACGCCCTCGCCGAGCAGGATGCGCCACCCATCGACCAGTGGCAGGCCGGCGTCGGTGGCGCCGTCGACGTGCCAGTGCAGGCGGCTGGGACCGCTGAAGAGCCACGCGGGCGCCTGCCTGAGCGCCACCGCCGCGGCGACGCTGCGCGCGCGGATCTCCGCGAGCGTGCCGACGGTGATCAGGCAGGCGTGGTCGTAGACGATGTCGTGATCCAGGGTCTCGGTCTCGACCGGCGCGAGATAGCCGGTCGGCACGGCGTGCGGATCGCGCGAGCCGGCCTCGCCATAGAGGCCGCCGTTGAAGAAGCAGCCGTCGTCGCGGAAAACGCCCAGCCCCCAGTCGTCGTCGCCGACCAGCGCCGACCAGCCTTCGCTCGCCAGCCAGGTGGTCCACGGCCACGGTTGGTGCCAGTCGTTGTGCTGCTCATCCGGCACCGCGCCGGTGAACGGCAGCGGTCCGCTGTAGGTGATCAGCCGGTGCAGCGCGGCGATGGTGTAGATCGCCGGCAGTTCCTGGCTGCGCGCCGCGTACTGGGTGTGGTCGGTGCGGTGGTTGGTGACGCGGAAGCGCATGCGCACGCTCGCGCCATCGAGCATGGTCCAGGTCTCGAAGGTGCACTCGCCCGGCTCGTCGTCGAGCGGCCACTGCATCGGCACGCACCTGAGGTAGAGTTCCTTGCCGTCATTGCGCTGCTCCACCACCTGCGACGGCCGGCCGAAGCAGTCGCCGGTCTGGATCGGGTTCCAGCCCAGCCCGCGCCACTCCGGGCGCGGCTGCTTGCCGTGCGGCGTGAACGGCGTCGGTCCGGAATACACCGACATCTGGATCTGCCGGCCATAATCGTAGCTGTTGATCAGATTCCCCGGCCGCGCCGCGGCCTCCAAAAAGGTCACCGCACCACCACGGTTGAGGTCCATGCCGATGCGCAGCGTGCCGTTGTCGAGGAAGGTCATGCGCTCGGGCAGGGGCTCCGCCGCGGAGGCGGCGCAGGCGAGGAGGCAGACGATGGTGACGAGCGGGAGGCTGGGCATGCGGGAATGGTAGGGCCCGGCGCGGATGGGCGAAGCCCCGCCCCCTGGCAACCCCGGCGCGCGGGCCCATGCTCAGGCCATGCTGGTGTTCGACGCGGTCGCCAAGTCGTTCTTCGATCCCGGACGCGGCGAAGTGCGGGCGGTCGATGGGCTGAGCGCGACCCTGGGCGACGGCGTCACCGCGCTGGTCGGGGCCAACGGGGCGGGCAAGAGCACGCTGCTGCGCCTGGTCACCACCCTGCTCACCCCGGATCGCGGCCGCGTGCTGGTCGACGGGCTCGACACCCGCCTGCAGCCCGAGGCGGTGCGCGCGCGCCTCGGCTACCTGTCGACCACCACGCGCCTCTATCCGCGCCTGACCGGACGCGAACTGCTCGGCTACGCCGGCGGCTTCTTCCTGCGCGACCGCGCCGCGCTCGCCGCGCGCATCGCGGCGATGGCCGAGACCTTCGACCTCGCCGCCTTCATCGACCAGCGCATCGACGGCATGTCGACCGGCCAGCTCCAGCGCATCAATCTGGCGCGCACCCTGCTGGCCGATCCCGACTTGCTGATCCTGGATGAACCGACCACCGGGCTCGACCTGATCGCCGCGCGCCACGTGGTCGAGGCGGTGCGCGCGGCGCGGCGCCCGGGCCGCCTGATCGTCATCGCCACGCACGTGCTGCGCGAGGTCGAGCTGATGGCCGACCGCCTGCTGGTGCTGCGCGCCGGCCGCCTGGTCTTCGATGGCGCGCCCGCGACGCTCGGCGGCGGCGAGGCGCTCGAGGCCGCGGTGCACGACCTGATCGGCTCGCCGCTGGTGCCGACGACCGCGGCCGCGCCTGAATCGCAGGATCCGCCCTCACCGCCGCCTGCCACGCCGGAAACCGCGCGATGAATCTGCGCCTGATCCTGCACATCTTCCGCAAGGACGGTCTCGAGATCCTGCGCGACAAGCGCACGCTGTTCGTCAACATCGGCCTGCCGGTGCTGCTCTATCCGTTGATCGCACTGTTCGTCGTGCAGATGATCCAGCTCACCCGCGCCCAGCACGTCGAGCCGGCGCGCATCGCCGGCGTCGAGGTGCCCGCGCACCTCAGCGACGCCCTGGCGCGCGCGGTCGCGCCGCCCAAGGAC
>JACDGQ010000619.1 GCA_013821615.1 Planctomycetota bacterium | reverse complement strand
CAGCGCCAGGCGGCGCGGAGCGCGCCGCGCGACCGCGGCCGGGACCTGGTGCAGCGCCAGGGCCTCCCCGTAGTCCAGGGCGCGTCCGCGCGCGCTGGTGCCGATCGCCATGCCGCAGTCGGCGACCGCCGCGCCGAGATCGGCGAAGACCGGGGCGGCCAAGACCAGCGCGCGCGAATGGGTGGCGAACTTGCGGGTGTCCTCGCAGTTGATCTCGCACTGCGGCGCGACCAGGCGCAGGTCGGAGATGCCGAGGTTGCCGCACAGGCGCGCGACCATGCCGAGGTTCACGGGACCCTGGGTGCGCACCAGGATGACGCAGGCGTTGGCGAGGATTCCGGACATGGGGCGGCAGCGTTCGCGCCCGGGCGCGCGTGCAATCCCTATCCGCCCGCGCCCGCAGCGATGGGTTGCAGCTGGCCACCGTGGCGGCACTGTATCTTCCGGTGGCGCCATGAACGACGACAAGATCATCCGCTTCCCGGGTTCCGGCCCGGGCCCGGCCAAGCCCGGCAAGGCGGCCAAGGGCGAAGCCGCGAGCAAGGAGAAGGGCAAGGGTGAGACCGCGCGCGGCGTCGACGGCCTGACCGAGGACCAGCGCAAGGCCGTGCAGATCGTGCTCAGCGGCATGCCCTTCGTGCTGATCGGCATCCAGCCGACCGCCAGCGGCGCCGACTTCTTCACCGCCCTGGGCGGCGAGGCGGGCGACCTGCGCAACGCCCAGGACCACCTCGCCGGCGTCATCGAGCGCGCCTTCGCCAAGCGCGGCCTCTCCACCTGAGCGGACCCGCCGTCCGCACCGCCCCCGGACCCGCCATGCCCCGCGATCCGCTCTCCGCGAAGCTCATCCGCAAACGCTGCCTGGTGCCGCCCGGCGGCAAGGGCTTCCGGCTCGCCGGCATCGACGCGGATGAGCGCGGGCCCTTCGCCGCGAAGCTCGACGCCCAGGCCGGCTTCGAGGCCGACATCGCGCGCATCGACCAGCTCCAGGAGGTGCTCTACGCCGAAGGCAGGCGCGCGCTGCTCGTGGTCCTGCAGGCGATGGACACCGGCGGCAAGGACGGGGTGGTGCGCAGCGTCTTCGGTCCGCTCAGCCCGCTCGGCGTGCAGGTCGTCAACTTCAAGAAGCCGACCCCGGCGGAGATGGCCCACGACTACCTGTGGCGCGTCCACCAGCAGGTGCCGGCGAAGGGCTACCTGGGCGTGTTCAACCGCTCGCACTACGAGGAGGTGCTGGTGGTGCGCGTGCACGAATGGGTGACCCGCCAGGAGATCGAATCGCGCTACGATCAGATCAACGCCTTCGAGCGCTACCTCGACGAGAACGGCGTGGCGATCGTGAAGATCTTCCTGCACATCTCCAAGGACGAGCAGCGCGCGCGCCTCGAGGCGCGCCTGCAGGATCCCACCAAGCAGTGGAAATTCGACGCCGGCGACCTCAGCGAGCGCAGCCGCTGGGACGACTACATGGAGGCCTACGAGGCCATGCTGCGCGCCTGCAGCACCACCTGGGCGCCCTGGCACGTGGTCCCGGCCAACCGCAAGTGGTACCGCAACGCCCTGGTCGCGCGCATCGTCCGCGAGCGCCTCGAGGCGCTCGCGCCGCGCTATCCCGAGCCATCGCCGGGACTGGGCGCGATCACCATCGACGATTGAGGGCTGGAGCGGTTCGCTTCAGTGCCAGGCACGCGGGCCAGGGTCCAGTGGGGGCGCGAGTCCGGCCACCCGTAGCCGCCCCCACAGTCGCACCGCGGCGACGCGCGAGCGCACGTCCTCATCGCTGCCAGCGGGATGCGTATCTGTGCCGTGCTCGCAATCGCGGATCACATCGCGCCAGATGGACCAGACGAGCGGTTGCAGGGCATGCGCCGCCGCGATGTCCCCCGCGCTGGTCGCCAGCTCGAGTTCGGCACAGGCTTCGGCCTGTGCGAAGCGCAGGCCGAAGCCGACCGTGCCGCCCTCCGCATCCAGCCAGGGGAAGGCGCCTGGAGGTGCGGCCGCGGCGCAGCGCAGCGCAAGGAGCGCCACTCCGGGAGTGTCTCCATAGGCATGCACGAGGTGGAGCAGTGGCGCATTCACCTCCTGCCAGGGACGTCCGGTGGCGATCGACCAGCAGATCGCCGCATACAGGTCCGCGGCGGCGTCCATGGTCGTCGGGATCGCGGCCATGGCCGGCACCGGCAGGCCCCGGCGCCCCGACAGGTAGGCGAGGCGGCGCGACAGCGCCGGTGGCAGTCGCGCGGTGATTGCAGGCTGTGCCGCGACGATCTCCGCGACGTGCTCATAGCTGCCACGATCGAAGGGCGTGAAGCGCAGCACGCGCAGGAAGGCGTCGAGCTGGTCGTCCGCGCCGCCCGCAGCCAGGGCCCAGCGTGCGTGGGCGACGGCGAGCATCCCGTTCCAGCCGAGCTTGCCGACTTCCGCCGCGATCACCTGGCGTTGGCCGTCGCTGCGCAGGGCATCCCATTCCCCGCTGAGCAGCGTGCGCGCGTGGAGGTCGACCGTCTGCGGTTCGAGCGCCTGCGCCAGGCACTGCACCCGCACAGTGATGAAAGCGTCCTTGTGCAGGACCGCCGGATAGAGCGTGCGCGTCGCGCCCCAGGCCGCGACGGCGACCAGCGGCCACATGAGCAGGCGCACTTTCGGCAGCATGCCATGGCGGGCCCACAAACGCGTCGTCGGCGCTGCGAAGATCAAGCCGGCAGCGACCGCGGCCCAGAGCAGCCCCACCGTCGTGCCATAGC
>JACDGQ010000038.1 GCA_013821615.1 Planctomycetota bacterium | reverse complement strand
GGCGCCCAACCGCCGCGCCAGGGCGAGCGCGTGCGCGGTCTTGACCAGGCTGTAGAGCGGGCCGCCGCCGAAGGCGGGCTGTTGGCCGGTGACCACCGCGGCGGTGCCGGGCCTGGCCAGAACAGCGGCCTGCGCACGCGCCGGCGCGTCGTTGGCATGCACCGCGACGATGCGGGCCAGTGCGGCGCGGTCCCAGGTGTGATCGGCGAGCAGCTGGGCGCCAGCGGCCGCCAGCGCCGCATCGCCGCCCCATGGTTCGTCAGGCCACAGGTCGAGGGTGGCGGCAGACCGTTCGTTCATGGGCGGCGATCATCCCGCGCGGGCCTGCCAGTCCAGCCGCCGCCCGCTGCAGCTGTGGCGCGGCTCAGAAGTCGACGAGCAGCTGCCACGACGCGCGGATCTCGCGCGGGATCTGGCGGCCGTCGAATTCGGTCTTCTTGGTCGCGGCGCCGACCGCGAAGTCGGTGCGCACCGCGTAGAAGTCGAGACCGACGCCCGCGGTCACCACCCAGCCGATGTCGTTCTGCGCCAGGTTGCGGTAGGCACCTCCGCGCAGGGCCAGGAAGTGCAAGACGTTCCATTCCGCGCCGAAACGCAGGTCCTGGGTGTCGTAGCCGCTGAAGGTGGTGGTGGACTTGTTGAGGTCGCAGTCGGCCTCGACGGTGAGCACCTCCCACGGGATGAAGGCGGCGCCGGCGGTGGCCTGCGGGTTGACCCTGAAGCGCGGCGCCACGCGGCCGTTCAAGGTCGGTCCAGCGAAGCTGGGCGCGTTGAGGTTGCGTCCGGTCAAGCCGAAATTGAACCACGGGATGCGGTACATGGCGGCGAGGTCGACGCCCAGGTTGGGGCTGCGCTTGCTCGCCTTCTCGGTGGTCGAGGTGGTGTTCGAGCCGCTGCTCTGCGCGCGGATGTCGCCGACGAAGACGTCGCCGACCATCAGCTTCAAATTCATGCCGATGGCGAAATGCTCGTCGAAGGCGTAGCCGTAGGTGAACGGCAGTTCGACGATGCCGGCGCCGTAGAAGTGGATGTCGGTCTGGTTGCCGTTGATCGGGTTCGCGGCGGAGGCCTGGTTCGCCTGCCCGATGATGACGGTGAGGTTCTGCGCCTGATCCGCGGTCACGCCATTCTGGCGCGCGAGCAAGTCGAGGTTGTCGATGGCGTTCTGGCTGAGGCCCTGGTTCGTCAACTGAGTGACCTGCGCCGGGGTGAACAGCTGGGGCGCGCCTGGGTCGGTCGGAAACTGGGCATCGACCTGGTTGCTGAGGTTGCCGGCCCCGCCGAGGCCGAGATTGGTGAAGTCGACGTCCTGGACGCGGCCGGTCGCTTCGGCGAAGGCCCGCACCCCAAGTCCGAAATGGCCGATGCGCAGGCCGACGCCGCCGTTGGCGTCCGCCGAGATGGCGTTGGTGGGCGCGGCGAGATTGCTGAGCGCGTTGACGCCATTCAAGGCGTCGGCCACGTCCTGTTGGCTGCTGATGCCGTTCTGGGCGAGGCGATTGAAGGTGCCATTGTCGTTCAGCTTCTTCAGCACATCGAGCAGTTCGGCGACGTCGCCGTGCGCGCGCAGGCCGATGCTGGCGTCCAGGCCGAAGCCCCAGGATTTGCGGCCGAGGTGGTTGTTGTCCGACGGCCAGAAGCCGCCGCCGCTGTATTCTGTTTCGGCGATGGGCGCCTGCGCCGCGACCGGCGTCTGCCCGCCGGCCGGCACCTGGCTGTCCTTCGCGGGGACCTGGTCCGGCCGCGGCGGCGGCGCCGGCATGGCCGTAAGGCGCTCGCGGTCATGGAAGAAGCCGAAGGCCGCCGGGTTGTAGAATTGCGCCTGGATGTCGTTGACCGAGGCGACGTTGGCGCCGCCCATGCCCAGGGCGCGCGGGCCGACGATGAACGATTCCAGCGCCGCAGCGCGGCTGCTCGCGAACAGGCAGGCACCGGCCAGCGCCAAGCGCACCAGCGTGGGTGAGGTCGGCGACAAGGAGGGTTTGTGCATGGGGGCTCCGGCGGAAGGTTCGGAATCGCGGACGTCAGGCGGACAGCGGATGTTGCCAATCCTACCGCCCACCGACCCATCCTGTCAAGGCTGTGTCAGCAAGCGTCGACATATAGCCGCTTGGCCACAGACGCCTTGCGTCTCGCGTCACTGCGGCGGGTTGGAGATCGCGGCACACCCGCGCGGCGCGGTGCTCGCCATATGCCTCACCGTGACTTGCCGTAGTATGCCGGAGCACCCCGCCAGGAAGTCGCGCGCATGGCCGAACCGTCCCCCGCCGCCGAAGCCGCCGCCATCCTCATCGTCGACGACGATGCGGCGGTGTGCTGGGCGCTGGAGCAGGTGCTGCGCTCCCAGGGCTACCGCGTGACCATCGCGGCGGATGCGGCGGCGGCGCGGCGCCTGGTGCGCCGCGCGCGCCCCGACCTGGTCATCACCGACGTGCGCATGCCGGGCGAGTCCGGACTCGACCTGCTCGCCGGCCTCAAGCAGGAATATCCAGGCCTGCCCGTCGTCGTCACCACCGCCCACGGCACCATGGAGACCGCGATCGAGGCGGTCGCGCGCGGCGCCTTCGACTATCTGCCCAAGCCGCTCGACCTCGACCGCACCCTCGACCTGGTCAAGCGCGCCCTGGGCGAGGACACCCTCGCCCTCGCCGCCCAGCCCTTGCCCGACGGGGCCGCGGTCGAGGCCACCATCATCGGTTCGACGCCAGCGATGCAGGAGGTCTACCGCCGCATCGCCGCCGCCGCCGCTACCGACCTGGGCGTGCTGGTCACCGGTGATTCTGGTACCGGCAAGGAGTTGGTCGCGCGCGCCCTGCACCGCTTCAGCAAGCGCCGCGAGGGCGCCTTCATCGCGGTCAACTGCGGCGCCATGCCCGAAGCCCTGGTCGAGAGCGAGCTGTTCGGCCACGAACCCGGCGCCTTCACCGACGCCAAGGCGCGCAAGATCGGCCGCGTCGAGGCCGCTGACGGCGGCACGCTGTTCCTCGACGAGGTCGCCGAGCTGCCGCCCGCCGCCCAGGTCAAGCTGCTGCGCTTCCTCGAGGACCAGCGCTTCACGCGCGTCGGCGGCACCGCGGAATTGCGCGTCGACGTGCGCGTCATCGCCGCCACCAACCGCGACCTGGTGCGCCTGACCGCGAGCGGCGCGTTCCGCGACGATCTGGGCTACCGCCTACGCGTGATCAGCATCGCCCTGCCGCGCCTGGCCGACCGCCTCGACGACCTGCCCGCGCTGGTGCGCCACATCCTGGCGCGCGCCGCCAGCCGACTCGGCCGCTCGCTGGCCCTGACCGACGACGCCCTCGCCCTGCTCGGCCGCCACTCCTGGCCGGGCAACGTGCGCGAGCTCAAGCACGTGCTCGAAGAGGCCGCGGTGCTCGCCACCGGCGGCATCATCGCCCCCGACCACATCTCGCTGCCCACCGCCACCGGGCAGGCGCCACCGTCCTCGTCCCTGAACGCCGCGCTCGCCGCGCTGTCGTCGCGGCTGTTCGCCCAGCACGCTGGCGAGGTCCACCAGCGCTTCCTCGCCGCCGTCGAGGAGCCGCTGCTGCGCGCCGTGCTCGCGCGCACCGAGGGCAACCAGCTGCGCGCGGCCGAACTGCTGGGGATCAACCGCATCACGCTGAAGAAGCGGATGGATGAGCTGGGGATCGGGAAGGGGTGAGCGTGTCGCCGGGAGAGGCGAGCCCCAGCTCGCCTGTGGCTACGCGTGCTTCGGGATAAGCTGCGCAGCATTGATCAGGGAAGTCGGACGGTCATCCCTCGTAGGGGCGATTGGATGAAGCAAGGCGAGCTGGGGCTCGCCTCTCCCGGGGCCCGCTTCAGTCCACGAGTCGCGGATCCGCCGCCTTCCGGAACCAACGCGCATCGATTCCCAGCGGGTCAAGCAGCGCGAAATCCGCGAAATCGAACCCCGGCGCCACCGTGCACCCGACCAGCGTATAGGCGCCGAGCGGCCGCGCCGCCTGCCACCACCCGGCCGGTACCACGCGTTGCGGCAAAGACGTTTCCGCAACTGGTCCGAGGCGCTGCGCGGTGACTGGAATGCCGGGCCGCTCGCATTGCAGCAATTCGAGCTCTCCGCCCTCGTACCAGTGCCAGCACTCGTCGGCGAGCACGCGGTGCCAGCGGCTGACCTCGCCGGCCTGGAGCAGGAACCAGATCGCCGTCGAGGCGGCGCGTTCGCCGTGCGGCCCGGGCTGGCGCAGTGCGGAACGGAAAGTCTCGCGATAGTATCCGCCCTCGGGGTGCGGTTGCAGGTCGAGCGTGCGGATCAGCGCCGCGGCCCGGTCGGCGCCGGGCATCAGACCAGCACCAGCTCCGCGGTCTCGAAGCCGCGCTCGCAGTAGACGCAGCGCACGCGCAGCGGCTCGAGGCTGACCACGGCCAGGCGCGAGCTCCACTTCTCGTGATTGGTCACGCAGTTCGGATTGGCGCAGCGCGCGATGTCCTCGAACATCGTCGGCATCGGCACCGGGAATTTCTGCACGACCTGATAGTCGCGGATGATGCTGACCGTCGCGCTCGGGGCGATCAGCGCCAGGCGCGAGAGTGTGCGCTCGTCCAGTTCGCGGCCGGAGATCTTGACCACGCCCTTGCGGCCGAGGCGCTCCGAACGCAGGTTCATGCCGATCGAGACCTGGTCGTTGGCGGTGGCGATGAGGTTGGCGACCTTGAGCGTCATCGCGCCCGGGATGTGGTCGATGACCGTGCCGTTGACGATCGCCTCGACCTGGCGGACGCGGGTGTTGGAGGTGGTGACGGGCTGGTCGGTCATAACGCTCCCAGCACCAGTCCGAGCAGCGCCTGCCGCACCGGGATGCCGTTGCCGGCCTGGGCGAAGTAGTGCGCGTGCGGGGTGCGGTCGACGTCGATGGCGATCTCGTTGACGCGCGGCAGCGGGTGCAGGATGCGCAGCTGCGGCGGCGCGCCTTCGAGCATCGCTGCGGCGATGCGGTAGGTGGCCTTGATGTGGTCGAACTCGAGGGCGTCCGGGAAGCGCTCCTCCTGCAGGCGGGTCATGTAGAGCACGTCGCTCTGCGCGATCGCATCCTGGAGGTGGCCGACCTCGGTGACGGCGATGCCGGCGTCGCGCGCGTGGTGCAGGTACTGGTCGGGCATCTCCAGGCCGCGCGGCGCCACCGTCAGCAGGCGCACGCGGAAGTGGCAGAGCGCGGTGAGCAGGCTGTGCACGGTGCGGCCGTAGCGCAGGTCGCCGGCGAAGGCGATGGTCAGCTCGCGGCGGCCGTCGATCAGCTCGGGGAAGAGTTTGGCGATGGTATAGAGGTCGAGGAAGGTCTGGCTGGGGTGCTGGTTGCCGCCGTCGCCGCCGTTGATCACCGGCACCTTGCTGATCTCGCCGGCCAGGCGCGCGGCGCCATCGCGCGGGTGGCGCATGACGATGACGTCCGCGTAGTGCTCGACCATGCGGATGGTGTCGGCCAGGCTCTCGCCCTTCTTGGTGCTGGTCGAGCCGGCGTCGCTGAAGCCGATGACTTCGCCGCCGAGCTTGAGCATCGCCGCCTCGAAGCTCAGGCGGGTGCGCGTGCTCGGCTCGAAGAACAGGGTCGCCATCAGCCGGCCGGCGAGCAGCTCGCGGCGCTGGCCGGCTTCGATGCCCTGCGCGACCTCGAGGATGCGCAAAATCTCGGCGCGGCTGAAGTCGGCGATGGAGATGACGTGGCGGCCGGCGAAGTGCACGTCGGCAGCCTAGGCGCCCTGCCGGCCGAGTCCACCGGGCCGTCCGCGCCCCGGATCAACCTGGCCGTCCGCAGTCCGCCATCAGCCATCAGCCATCAGCCATGGACTTCGTCCCCACCCCCATTGGAATGCTCCCATGACCGAGCACTGGCGCACCGACACCTGCGAATCCTGGGCCGCCGACTTCAGTCACGGCGATGGCGTGAAGCTGTTCCCTGGTCCCGTGGCCGAGCACGCCCAGCAGATCCTCGGCATTCTGCTGACCGCAGCCTGCGCCGCGGGCGGTCGGGAGCCTGGCGTCCTCAGCGATGAGGACCTGAAGACGGCCCTGCTGGGCGAGGTCGCACGCCTGCAGCTCGATCCCGAGGTGCGACCGTACGTGCCGAGCCTGGTGCGTGCCTTCCTCACCGATCTCCAGGCCCAGGGCCGCCTCGCCGAGGGCGCGGCGCGCGGCCGTTACGTCGGTGCGCTCAAGGAGGCCTTCCTCGCCGCCGGCGGCAAGCCGGCGACCTTCGTGCGGCCGGCAGAGAAGCTCGGGCGCAATGAACTGTGCCCGTGCGGCAGTGGGAAGAAGTTCAAGAAGTGCTGCATGGGGAAGTGAGGGGTCCACGCCGACGGCAGAGGACCGACAGCTGATAGAACAGGAGGGCGCGGAGGCGCGGAGGGACAGCTCTTGCTGGCTGATCCTCGGTCTTGCCGTGGCCTTCGGGACCATTTACGAGGCAGAATGCGCTGCGCTGTGGAAGCGCCTCCCGATGTGTTGAGCTCCGCGCCTCCGCGCCCTCCTGTTCTATCGGCTGTCAGGTCTTGGTGATCGCCTCAGATCTCCAGCTTCCCCGCCGCATGCATCTTCCTGAACACCGTGATGGTCTCGGCGATGCCTTGGGCGAGCGGGATGCGCAGCAGGCCCGGGTAGGCCTTGCGCAGCGCAGCGTCGTCGAGGTTGGCGGCGATCGGCAGATTCCCGCCCGAGGCGGTGATCAGCTTTTCGGCGCCCGGCAGCTGCGCGGCCAGGGCGCGAATGAAGCCCGCGGTGTCGAGCACGTCGCCGCCGACGGTGTAGACCAGGCCATCCGTCATCGGCTTGCGTGCGCAGGCCAGGAACATGTCCGCGACCTCGCGCATGTGGATGTAAGCGGTTGGGCCGGTGAACGGGATGTCGAAGGGCTTGCCGTGGATGGCGGCGGCGATCGCGCGCGTCGGGAAGCTGGTCATGCCGGTGTCGCGGCCGGGGCCGTAGACGGTCAGCGGGCGCAGGCCGACGCTGGCCACCTGGTTGGCAGTCCAATACGCCTTGGCGGCGTGCTCGGTGCACAGCTTGAAGGCGCCATAGTGCGTGGTCGGGCGCGGGATGGAGTGGTCGCCGACCTGCTGCTCGCCGTACTCCGCGTCGGGGCCGAAGACCGCGGCGCTGGAAGCGTAGACGATGCGCGGGCTGGAACCGGTCGCGGCCTTGCGCGCCTTGGCGGCCTCGAACACGTTGAGCGTGCCCAGCACGTTGACCTTCGCCCCGGCGAGCGGGTTGTCGCGGCAGGTCGGCACCTGCAGGCCGGCGAGGTGGATGATGGCGTCGGGCTTGATGCGCTCGACCTCGGCCAGCATCGCCGCGGTGTCGTCGATGGCCACGGCGTGGAAGGGGACGCGCGCGATCTCTTCGGGCGCGAGCAGGATCGACCAGCGCTTGGTGTTGCTGGTCAGGTCCATGACCACTGGCCGGTCGCCATCGTCGAGCAGGCGGCGGATGATCCAGGTGCCGAAGAAGCCGCAACCGCCGGTGATGAGGATGGTCTGGGGCATGGGATTCCTTGAAGAGGGAGGCGCTAGGCGCTAGGCGCTAGGCGAGCAGGGAGCAGGGAGCAGGGAGCAGGGAGCAGGGAGCAGGGAGCAGGGAGAAAAACCAGATCAGGCGGAAAGGCAAGCCTGACGCGGCGTGCCTCACGCCTTCGCGGACTGCTTCCACACCGGCCCATCCGGGAACAGGTGGTCGCTGATCGACTGCGGCTTCATCTCGATGCTGTACCCAGGTCGCGTCGGCGGCATGTAGTGGCTGTTCTTCACCACGCAGGGGTCCAGGAAGTGCTCGTGCAGGTGGTCGACATATTCGACCACGCGATTCTCGGTGGTGGCGGTGACGCTGACGTAATCCCACATCGACAGGTGCTGGACGTACTCGCACAGGCCGACGCCGCCGGCGTGCGGGCACACCGGGATGCAGAACTTAGCGGCCATCAGGTAGACGGAGAGGATCTCGTTCACGCCGCCCAGGCGGCAGCTGTCGATCTGGCAGAAGCTGATCG
Organism: Planctomycetota bacterium; assembly: GCA_013821615.1. Taxonomy (GTDB): domain Bacteria; phylum Planctomycetota; class UBA11346; order UBA11346; family UBA11346; genus BOG-1363. The sequence goes on along the minus strand of JACDGQ010000038.1, from coordinate 5,236 downwards.
CGTCGGCCATCAGCAACTGCTTGAACATGACGCGGTTCTGGCAGTGCTCGCCGGTCGCGACGCCGATGCCGAGCGGCTTCAGCGCCTTGGCGATGGCGGCGTGACCGAGGATGTCGTCGGGGCTGGTCGGCTCTTCGATCCACCACGGCTTGAAGGCGGCCAGCTCCTTCATGTTGGCGATCGCGGTGCCGACCTCCCACATCTGATTGGCATCCATCATCAGCTTGCGCTCCCAGCCGATCTCCTCGCGGATGATGCGGCTGCGGCGCAGGTCGTCGGCGAGATCGCGGCCGACCTTGATCTTGAGGTGGGTGAAGCCCGCGGCGACCGCCTCCTGGCACAGCCGGCGCATCTTCTCGTCGCTGTAGCCCAGCCAGCCCGCCGAGGTGGTGTAGGCCGGATAGCCGGTGCGTTCGAGGGTGACGATGCGTTCGCCCTTGGTCGCGTCGCGCCGGCGCAGGATGGCGAGCGCCTCGTCCGGGGTCAGCGCGTCGCTGAGGTAGCGGAAATCGATGCAGCGTACCAGCTGCTCCGGGCTCATGTCGGCGAGCAGGCGCCACAGCGGCTTGCCCTCGACCTTGGCCCACAGGTCCCACACCGCGTTGACGATCGCCGCGGTGGCGAGGTGGATGGCGCCCTTGTCGGGCCCGATCCAGCGCAGCTGGCTGTCGCCGGTGATGTGCCGCCAGAAGCCACCCATGTCGGCGGTGAACGACTCGAGCGTGCGCCCGGTGACCAGGTGGGCGAGCGCCTTGGCCGCGGCGACGCAGATCTCGTTGCCGCGGCCGATGGTGAAGGTCAGCCCGTGCCCGGCCAGCCCGGGGCGGTCGGTGGCCAGCACCACGTAGGCGGCGCTGTAGTCCGGGTCGGGATTCATCGCATCGGAGCCGTCCTTCAGGCGCGACGTCGGGAAGCGCACGTCGTGGACGGTGACGGTGGTGATGGTGATGGGCATGGGTCGGCGGCTCCGCGACGTGGTCTGGTCAGGTCTCGTCGATGACCGGGTTGGTGAGGTCGCCGATGCCGGAGATGGAGATGGTCACCTGGTCGCCGGCCTTCAGCCACAGCGGCGGCTTGCGGGCCATGCCCACGCCGTGCGGCGTGCCGGTCAGGATCACCGTGCCCGGCAGCAGCGTGGTGCTGCCGCTGAGGAACTCGATGATCTCGGCGACGCTGAAGATCATGTCGTTGGTGTTCCAATCCTGAACGGTCTCGCCGTTGAGCACGGTGGCGATGCGCAGCGCCTGCGGATCCGGGATCTCGTCACGCCCGACCAGGCAGGGGCCGAGCGGGCAGAAGGTGTCGAAGGTCTTGCCGCGGCACCACTGGCCGCCGCCCCACTGGATCTGCCAGTCGCGCGCGCTGACGTCGTTGGCGCAGGTGTAGCCCAGCACGTGGTCGAGGGCGTTGGCGCGGCTGACGTTCTTCGCCGCCTTGCCGATCACCACCGCCAGCTCGCACTCGTAGTCGACCTGGGTGCTGGCGAGGGTGCGCGGGATGATGATCGGGGCGCCCGGCGCGCAGACGGTGTTCGGGCCCTTGGCGAAGACCACCGGGCGCTGCGGCTCGGGCAGCTTGCTCTCGGCGGCGTGGCGGCGGTAGTTGAGGCCGATACACCAGATCATGCTCGGCACCACCGGCGCCAATAGCGCGGCGGGATGGATGATCTCATTGCTGACGGTGTGCGCACCAAAGAGGTCGCCGACCAGGCGGCGGACGGTGCCATCGGCGGCGATCGCACCGTATCCGGTCGAGTTCGCCTGATCGCTGTAGCGGATATATTTGATGGCTCTCTCCTGGGCGTACGGGGCAGGTCCGGTGAACCCGGTCGCCACGGCACACTGGTATACCAGCGGTGCGCGGGGATGTTGTGGGGTGACGGACAAATCCGCAAGAAGCGTTCGGGCATGAAAACGCGCGACGGCTCAAGACGTGGAAGGTCGCGGGCGGCGCTGGGGGCGCCGAGAATGTGCGTTCTGGCGCGGTCGTAACGGAAAAAGGTACAAGCGAGCGACCATTTTCGGGAGCGGATGTGCGTCGGGTCGCGGTTGGTGCGTGCGCTGGTGGCGGCAACGCAGGTCAGGGATGGAAGTTCAGCACGGATCGATGCGTTCATCCGGCGCCCTGCCGAGCGAGCTGGAGTAACGGCGAAAGCAGGTGCTTTCGCGCGCATTCCGCGGCCTCGCCAACGCCTGGATCCTGCTGCCGAACCATGGTCGTACCGCGGCGTTCATCAGCGCACCGGCCAGGAGACGACCATGGGCAGCACCGCGATCCCCACTCACCAGCGTCACGCGCAGCATGCGGATACCGAGCCCGGCCCTGGTGGGCCCGCGGCGGTGCGGGTGCGCGATGAGGACGAGGATGGCTCCGCCAGATCCGGCGCTCCGGCGTGGTTCCTCAGCGTCGGCCTGCACGGTGTGGTCGCGCTGATCTTCGCGGGCCTGGTCTACGCCGCCAAGGCCCCGGTCATCGAGCAGGCGCCGTGGGAGCCACCGCAGCTGACCCCGCTCGTCAATCCTCCCGAAAACCCGCCAGTCGTCGCCAACCAGCCCAGGCCGGAGATCGATACCACCCCAGTTGAGGAGGAGGCGGCGCCGACCACCCCCATCGTGGAGCCGGTCGCGGACGAGGATACCAGCGATGCGGATACCGATGACGCGGGCAAGAGCGGCGATCCGACCGCGGTCTCCACGATGGAGAACCACGGGGCGGGCATCGTCGTCGTGACCGGAGCCGGTGGTCCCTCCAGCGGCATCTTCAGTCTGCGTACGCCCGACGGCCGCAAAAAGGCGGCAAAGAAGGGTGGCGGAGGCCCGGCGACCGAGGCCGCGGTCCACGACTCCCTGCGCTGGTTCAAACGCCACCAGAGCGCGAACGGCATGTGGGACGCCGAGCACTACCAGGACAACTGCCAGACGGGCCTCAAGTGCGAGCCAGGCAGCACGACGAGCAGCGGCGGCAGCGACGTCAACGTGGCGCTGACCGGTTATGCGCTGCTCTGCTACCTGGGCGCGGGCTACGACCACAAGTTGGGCACCTACCGCACGACCGTGCAGAAGGCGCTCGACTACCTGCTCGCGGCGCAGAAGCCGGACGGCCTGCTCGGAGTCCGCAACTACGAGCACGCGGTCGCGGCCATGGCCCTGGCTGAAGCCTATGGCATGACCGGTGACCCGGCCTTGCGCGCGCCGGCGCAGAAGGCGGCCACGCTGCTGGTCAGCCGCCAGGCGCGCAACCCGTCCAAGCAGGCCGACCGCAGCTACGGCGGACTGGGCTGGGACTACGTCGACGGCAATCCGGCGCGCAACGACTCATCGGTCAGCGGCTGGTGCGTGATGGCGCTGAAGAGCGCGGTCGCGGCCGGACTGGATGTCGGCACCGGCATGGCGGGGGCGCGCAGCTGGCTCGACCAGTCGTGGAAGGCCGCGAACCCGGAGTGGCGCAAGCTGGTCGATCCCTACACCGCGCGTTCCAGCTTCCCCTACACCTGGGACGCGACCAGCGACGTCGTGCAGATCGATCCGCCCGGCAGCAGCGCCCACGACCTGGCGCCGGTGGGCGCGGTGTGCGCGGTATTCCTGGGCCACCACCAGGGCGACATCATGCTCGAGTCGCTGTGCAACCACATCGACACCTACCAGCACCCGACGACCTACCCCTGCAACACCTACTACCTGTATTACAACACCATGGCGATCTTCCAGGCGGGCGGCGAACGCTGGCAGCGTTGGAACAAGACCATGAGCGGCATGCTGCTGGCGAGCATGCGCCGCGAGCCCGACTGCTTTGCAGGCAGCTGGGACCCCGCGAACACCGTCTTCCACGGCAGCGACACCGGGCGGGTGCTGAGCACCGCGTACTGCTGCCTGTGCCTGGAGGTGTACTACAGGTACCGGCAGATCGGGAAGGATGCGGCGGGTCCGGTGCTGCATTGAGGGGTCGGGAGTGGGGTACATGGGTGCGGAGTGCGGAGTGCGGGGTGCGGGGTGCGGGTTGTGATGCATGCGGAGGCTGCGTGGCGCCAGGAACTGCATCAGGGGATGGGTCCCGAACCACGTGGCAGTCTCTTTTGTCGAGCGCGGTGCGTCCCTTCGCACCGGACTTCCTTTCCGTGCTTCCGCGCTTCCAATCCGCCATGCCCCGCCCCGTCATCGCCGTGCTGTGCAGCCTGGTCGGTCTCGGTGCCGGCGTGTGGCTGCTGATGCTCTGCCTGCTCTCATCGCCGCCGCTGCTCGCCAGCCGGGTGCCGTGGCCGCTGGCAGTGATCGCGGCGATCGCCTTCCTCGGCGGCTGGACCTTCACGCGCACCTGGTGGCTGGCCAGCCTCTACGCCGGTGCGCCCGCGCTGGTGTTCTGCACCGGCTGGTTCCTGGTCATCGGTGACGAGGGCGTATGGCATCCGCTGTGGCCGCTGCTCGGCGCCCTCGCCCTGCTCGGCGGGCTGAGCGCTGCTGCCGGCGGTGCCTGGTTGCGGCGGCGCCGCAACGCCTGAGCCGTCACTGCTTTTTCAGCGCGTCACGGTATTTCTGCACGCGGCGCTTCATGCTTTCGCGATCGCCCTCTGCGGCGTCGGCGGGCATCAGCTCCAGCGCGAGTTCCCCGTTGGCGAGGGCCTCGCGGGCGCGGTCGTTGACGAACAGCGCCCAGGCCAGGGTGTCGAGGATGTCGCTGTTCTGGTGCTTGGCCTTGGCATCGGCCTTCTGCGCCGCCTCCAGGCCGGTAGGCAGGTCGCGCTGGGTCTCGTCGGTGCAGTTGAGCAGGAACCACGCGTACGTGGAGATGGTCGAGGCCTTCGCGCCCGCGCTCGCCGCTGCATCAGCGTAGGCGGCCTTCGCCTGCACGTAGTCGTGCGCGTGCTCGGCCGCGTTCGCGGCGTTGGAGGCGGCGATGCACTGGTCGTGCAGCCAGATCTCGTTGCCGGGCACCTGGGCGAGCAGTGCGGCGTTGGCGGCGCGGAAGCCGTTGAACGACGCCAGTGCCTCCGCGTAATGACCCCACTCGTACTGGAGATTGCCGAGGGCGTTCCACGCCGTGGCCAGGCCATCGAGCTGATCGCGGTCCTGGGCCTGCTCCGCGCTCAGCGCCTGGCGCAGCTCGACGGCACGCCGGCAGTTCGCGGTCGCGGCGGCGAAGGCCTGGTCGCGTTCCGCGGCGTCGGTTCCCGTCACCCCGACCACGCTCGCGGTCGCCTGGCGCTGCAGGCTGGCGGCCAGACCGGTGCGCACCTCGCGGT
>JACDGQ010000618.1 GCA_013821615.1 Planctomycetota bacterium | reverse complement strand
CGGCAGGCGCAGCATCGCCCCGTGCCCGGCGGCCTGGGTGGCGCGCGCGAAGGCGGACTCGCGGATGCCGCCGTGGCCGGCCAGCGCGAGCCCCTCGAATTGGCAGGCGTTGATCAGCACGTTGTCGGCGATGCCCGCGGCCTCTTCGATGCGCCGGGCGGTGCCTTCGATGCTTTCGGTGCGCGCAGCGCGCCACAGCTGGGTGACGAAACCCCAGACGAGCAGGCCGAGCAGCGCGAGCGCGCCGACCACGCGCAGGCCGGCCGGCAGGTGCACGAGATTGTCGAGCGCGCACAGCGCGAGCAGCGCACCGAGCACCGGCGCCAGCCAGCGGCCGAGGCCGCGCGTCAGACGCGCGAGCAGCGCGCGACGGGCGATGCGCGCGAGCCGGGGACGCAGGATGGGCGTGGTCATGGAGTCGCTTCCTCGCCTGCCGGAGACGGTCGCCATGGGGCCAGGCGCTGGGCGTCGCACCGGAGCGAATGCCTGGGCGTGATCATGAACGTCATTCCTTGGCGTCCAACGCCATGGCGCGAACCCTGGTAATCAAGGCATACGCCCTCGTCTGCGGGCCGTCGCCATTCGACTTCCGGACTTCCGGACTTCCGGACCTCCGGACCGCTGCTCACTTCCCCACCACCAGTTCGCCACCGGCGACCTGCGGTTGCCACAAGGCTGCGGAGCACGTTACCTGAGGGAGCTCCGCCGCGGTCTCGGCGAGCCCGCGGAAGACCTCGCCGCGCCCAGCGAGCATCACCCGCGCGCCAGCTTCGTCGCTCTCGAGGTGCCAGCGCATCAGGCCGACCTGCCACGGGTGGCCCGCGGCGCCGGTCACCGCGCTGCGCCGCCACAACAGCACGAGGGTGAAGACGTCGAGCGCGCCGTCCTGCCGCCAGGCGCCGAGCAGCTTGCGGTCGTCGAAGAAATCGGCGGCGTCGGCGAGCGCCGTGGTCATGCGCGCCTCCAGCGCGGCGTCGGCGGCCGGCCAGCCCACCGTGATACGGGTGCCGGCACGCGTGGCGAGGAACAGCTCCGCGCCCAGGCCGGAGGCGATGGTGAAGCGCCCCGGCATGGGGCGGGTCGACTCCAGCAGGGCGAGGCCATCGCGGGTCACCGCCGCGAACTCCTCGACCGCGGGGTCGGCGACGCGCACCGCCAGCGGCTGCGCGGGCGCGGCACCGGCGTCGCTGAAGCTGATGCGGCTGGGATAGATCAGCGAGGCGAAGGCGTCACCCGGCCTGCCCTGCTGCTTGGCGAGCAGGATGACCTTGCGCCGCGGCACCGGCGGTGCGGCGGGGTCGTCGGATCCGCCAGGGTCGACGGTGAACGCCGACGTGTAGAGGTGGCCGCTGGCGGTTTCTCCGCTGGTGAACACCACCTGCACGCGGAACTGGCGCAGCGGGTAGGGCGCGCCGGTCTCCTCGCGGAAGGCCTTGCCGGCCTCGGGCATGCGGAACTGGCGCTCGAGAGTCTCCTTCTCCGGCACCAGGCGCAGTTCGCGCAGGCGCGCGAAATCGAGCGTCAGCAGCGTTTTGCCGTCGTGGAACTGGAGGGTGGTGCCGGGCACCGGGGCGATCGCACCGGTGACGGTCTCGCCGTTCGACCACTGCACGGTGCCGGGGCGCGGTTCCTCGGCTGGGATCCGCGCCATCGGGATGAGCAGGAGGAAGAGGGCGAGGGTGGCCGCATGGGGATGGTGCGGAGTGCGGAGTGCGGAGTGCGGAGTGACCGAGATCAGGTGGGTCGACTGCTGTTCCGACGCCCGCCGCGGTACTGGTGGAGCGCGTCGGCCCCCACCGTCAGCATCGGAAGCACAGGCACTCCGCACTCCGCACTCCGCACTCCGCACCAGTGCCGAGGTGCAGGCACTCCGCACTCCGCACTCCGCACTTCGCAGGAGGTCCTCAACGATCATGGCCTATTCCTCACAGCAGATGCTTCCGGCGCCGCAGCCACCACTCGCCGATGAGCAGGGCGAGGAAGAGGAGCAGGTACCACGGATCGCCGCCGACCAGGGCCAGGTCGCTGGTCACCGGCTTACCGAGCAGGGTGGTGCGCAGGTGCGCGAGCAGCGGCTCGAGGTCCTTCTCGCCCGCGTAGATACCGCCCGCGGCGCCCGCCGCCGCACTGAGCATGGCGGCGTCCACGGCGAGGCGGTTGCCCTCACCCAGGCGCGGCGCGATGGCGAAGATCTTCTCGTAGGTGTCGTCGGCCTGGCCGGGCTGACCGATGGTCAGGTGGAAGCGGTACTCGCCGCGTTCGCCGAAGCGCACGCGTGCACGCAGGCTGCCGGCTTGGCCGGCGGCGGCTTCAAGAGGTACCGGGGTCTCGCTGGTCGCGCCGCCGGTGGCCGTGGCCAGGGTCGCGGCGAGCCGCGGCGCGGCGCCGGGGGGCGCGAGCACGGTGATGGTGGCGACCGCCTCATCGCCTGGCTGGTAGCGCTCGCGGTCCCACTGCACGCGCGCCAGGTGACTGGCATCGCCGGCGTCGGCCGCGTGGCGGACGAGCTGGCGCCAGAAGCGACCGTAGGCAGTGGTGCCGTCGCCACCGGCGCGCGCCAGGCGCCACAAGGTGTTGGTGGCGATGCCCACGCTCTTGCCGCGGCCGTAGGGCTGGATGGCGGCCACCGCCAGCGGGCGGCCGGCGACCACGCTCTCGAGCAGCGCGGTCGCGCCCGGACGCAGCGGGCCGACGTCGTTGACGCTTTCCAGCACCGCACCGCCAGCGGCGTCGCCCGCGCCGGTGAGCAG
>JACDGQ010000617.1 GCA_013821615.1 Planctomycetota bacterium | reverse complement strand
GACGGCAGGAGGGGGAAGGGGACGGCAGGAGGGGGAAGGGGACGGCAGGAGGGGGAAGGGGACGGCAAGAGGGGAGAAGGGGACGGCAGGAGGGGAGAAGGGGACGGCAGGAGGGGAGAAGGTAGAAGGGAGAATTGGGAGAGGGGCGACCAAGGAGTCATGGGCATGCGAGGAAGAGTGGATCGAGCGAGTCGTCTTGCGGTCTGTTTCTCTTTTCCCCTGCGGTCCTTCCGCCCTTCTCCCCTCCCGCCCTCCCGCCCTCCTGCCTTCCCCTTCTCCCCTCCATGCCCCATCCCCTTGTGCTCCAAGTCGGACGGACCATGGTATCGCCCCATGCCTGAACTGACCCTCGACGCGGAAGCCTTGAAGTCCTACCTGCCGCACCGCGGCGTGAACCTCATGGCCGACGAGGTGACGCTCAACGAGGCGCGCACCGAGGCGATTTCGCGCACCCGCATCCCGCTCGGCGATCCGCGCGGCCGCGAACTGCTCGGTCGCACCGGCCCGGGCGGCAGGCTGTGCTGGTACGAGCCCTTCCTGTGCGAGCTGATGGCCCTGACCGGGGTGCCGCTGCTGCACGAGCGCCTCGCGCCGGGCAACCACGTCGCGGTGTTCAGCATGATCAGCCGCTTGAAGTTCCACCGCACGGTGCCGCTGCACGGCGAGGTCATCGGCCATGCGACCATCACCCGCGACCGCGGCGGCTTCACGGTCTTCACCACCTACGCCGAATGCGAGGGCGAGCGCTGCCTCGAGGCCGAGGTGATGTCCGGCTCGGCGGTCCTGGCGCAGGTCGCCTCCGGCCAGATCCGCCCGCTGGTGGGTGCGGTCGGCGGTCACGGCCTGGACGTCGGCCTGTTCGCCTGGAAGCCGGCCGCGGTGCGCTTCATCGACCACGTGGTCAGCCAGGACCAGGCGACCGGCAAGCTGATCGCGTCCTACCAGTATCCCCACGACCACCCCTTCGTGCCCGGCCACTTCCCCGAGGCGGCGCTGATGATGGGCGTTACCCAGTACACCATGGTCGCCGACGCCGCGTGGCTGGCGCGCAATGCCTTCGGCTTCCCGGCCGGGGTCATCGCCCAGGGGGTGGTGCGCCGCCAGGACGGCAGCGAGATCATCGATATCCGCGACCTCCACCTGGTGGTCGAAGGCGGCATCCCGCGTATCGCAGCGACCAAGCGCATCGCCTTCCGCGAGCCCATGCGGCCCGGCGACGGGGTGCTGGTCGAAGTCACGGTGGTACCGGAGTGAGCGCCCGAGCGAGCATCCGGATGAGCGCTCGTCAGCAGATCGGAGGGGGCGCCGCCGGCACCCCACGACCCGGGTTGCGATCCTCCTCGACGACCTAGACTGGCTGACGCATGGAACCGCCTCCGGGTCAAGCCGTCGATGAAGTGCTGGTCGCGCAGTGCCAGCAGGGCGACTTCGCCGCCTTCGAGATCCTCTACGATCGCTACCGCCGGCCGATCCTGGCCTACATTTACCAGATCACGCGCAACTACGACGAATCGGCGTGCATCGGCCAGGATGTCTTCCTGCGCGTCTTCGAGCACCTCGGGCGCTTCGACATCACCCGGCGCTTCTCGACCTGGCTGTACACCATCGCGCGCAACGCCTCGATCGACTATCTTCAGTCGCGCAGCCGTAAGGTCATGGTCGGTTTCACCGATCTCGACCGCGACGAGGACAGCACCTCGATCGCCGCCACCGCCGCCGCCCCGGGCATCAGCGTCGACGCCAAGCTGTCGCGCGTCGAGTCCAACAAGCTGCTCGCCGCAGCCCTCGCCGAACTGCCGCAGATCTACCGCGAGATCATCGAACTGGTGATCTTCCAGGAACTTTCCTACGAGGACGCCTCGGTGATCCTCGGCGGCATGAGCCTGGGCACCCTGCGCAGCCGCATGTTCCATGCGCTGCGCCGCTTGCGGGCGATTCTCCAGGCAAAGGGCGGGGAGAACGGCGAGAACCTGATCTGAGTGGCTGACGGCTGGCAGCTGACGGCTGGCCGCGCGTCGCCGGGTTGCCAGTGGGGGGCTCGGATAGTCCAGGTGCTTGTCGAGCAGGGGCGAAGATCAAAAACCGGTCACCGGGGCGCCGATTGGGCTTCCGGTGAACTTCCAGCAAGATGCCATGAACCCGCGCCGATCACCGGGCTCGCGGTGGCTCCCAGCCGTCAGCCGCCAGCCGCCAGCCGTCAGCCCGGGCCGGCCCCAGGCCGCCCGAAATCACTGGTCAACGGCCGTTTGCAGCCAGAATCCCGCGCTCACCCAGCCCCCGGCATGTGCCGGCGGACGGGCCGGAAGGCGTGCCATGATCAACCTCCTCCTCGTGGCGCTGGGCATCGTGCTCAACGTGTCTGCGCAGGTGGCGCTGAAGCTCGCGGCGCAGGCCCTGGCCCCTGCCGCCACCACCACCGGAGGCGCGCCGGCCGGGCTGTCCCTGGCGACGATCCTGTCCGACCCGGTACGTGTGGTCTTCCATCCCTGGTTCATGCTCGGGCTGGTGCTCTATGCGGTCAGCGTGGTGAACTGGCTGGTGGTGCTGTCGCGCATGCCGCTGTCGGTGTCGTACCCGCTGATGAGCCTGGCCTACATCCTGACCCTGGCCATCGGCGCCCTGTGGTTCAAGGAACCGGTCACCACCCTGCGCGTGGTCGGCACCCTGGTGATCATCGTCGGCGTGGTGCTCATCACCCGTCCCGTCCCCGTCCCGGCCTGACCCCCCCGAACGCCGAACGGCTGTCCCGCAC
>JACDGQ010000616.1 GCA_013821615.1 Planctomycetota bacterium | reverse complement strand
CACAGAAACCCGGCCATGCGGCCGGGTTTCTGTGTTTCTGGCCGGCTGCGGCTCAGCGCACGCGCTTGGTCATCGTCAGCAGGTAGCCGCGCGTCGACAGCACCTGATGCTTGACCTCGTCCATGTTCGACTCGAGGGCCTTGAGGCCGGCGTCGTCGGGGCGGAAGTTGAGCGCGTTGCCGTAGCCGACGATGCCGATCTGCAGCTTGTCCTGATCGCCGACCAGGAGCACGTTGAAGGTCTCGTTGGCGTCGTTGGCGTGCTTGCGGATGATCGCCGCCGCGTCGGTAAGGCCGCGCTGGATGTGCGAGGTGACGTCGGCGGGCAGGCGCAGGCGCGTGGCCAGGGCGCCGGCGAGCGAGGCCAGGCCGGCGGCGAAGTCGAGATCGGCGGGCAGCTTGGCCTCGATCATCTTGACCTTGGACATCTCGTAGAACTCGATGGTGCCGTTCTGGTCGATGCTGAAGTAATCGCCGCTGCGCGGGTCCTTGAAGCGGCCGGGCTGGCTGATGTTCAGGCCCATGCCGGTGATGGGGTGCTTGAACTGGATCGGGAATTTGGCGGTCGGCTGGGCCTGGGCCTTGGCGGCCTTCTTGCCGAAGCTGGCGACCGCGGCCTCGATGGTCTCGTGGGTCTCGAACAGGGCGAGCAGGCCGAGCATCTCGAACAGCGCGATGACCTTGGTCGGCACGCCGACCAGCTTGATGTCGCCGCCCTTCTCGCGGAAGTTGTCGACGCACTTCACGATCGTGCCGAGACCGGTGGAGTTGATGTACTTCACGTTGGTCAGCACCAGCATCACGTTGTGCGTGCCGGCGGAGAGGATGTCGCTCAGGCGCCCTTCGAAGGTCTGGTTGGTGCTCGCGTCGATCGAACCGGTGAGGAACACCGCCTTGGACTCTTCTCCGCTGGGCAGGGTCACGGTCTTGATGTCGAAATTGAGAACCGCCATGGACGCTCCGGGAAGGGGCTTCCGGCACGATGCCGGGCTGTGCTCGCCGACCGCAAGCCACCTCATGGTGGCCAGGCCGGCGCAGGTAGGTCCGACAAGAATGGTCCGGCAGGGGGGGAAGGCGAGCGGGAAAGACGCCGGCTCGCGCGCCGGACCGCGTTTGAGTGTGATACGGAAAACCCCCCATGCGGTTGCTGGGTGGGGTTTTGGGGATTCTAAGCCGGACGGATGCCGACACACTTCCCGGCGTCGCCGCATCGTCCAGCCAGCGCCCGCCGGGCGTCGCTGCACCTGCGCCAGACGGGAGCGCACATGGGTTTTTTCGGCAGCAAGAAGAACAAGGCCCCCAAGGATGTGGAGCCGCAGCCCATTTCCCAGCGGAAGAGCCGGCGCATCGTCGCCCCCGGTGGCGGCGCGAAGACCGCTTCGGGCCCCGCGCCGACGGCGACCGCCCAGGTGAACAAGTCCGCGGTGGTCCGTCAGGGCACCATGCGCGCCACCAGCAACAAGACGCAGCCGCACTCCGCCCATACCGCGACCGTCGAGGATTCGCTCAACATCGCCAATCTCAACGACGGGGGGGGCTCCGACCAGTCCGATGACGTGGTGCTCCCGCCGACGCGCCCCAAGAGCCGCGAGCCGATCATCGCCAGCCGTCCGCCCGAGTTCGTCGGCGGCCTCAACCAGGGCGCCCATGCCGCCGGCCCCAGTCGCACCGGCGACGACGCGCTGCTCGATTTCCTGCAGAACAAGGCCAACCTGCTGAGCGACGACCAGGTCGCCGAGGTCAAGAACCGCGCCGGCGGCGAGGACCTGCCGATCGACACCGCTGCGGTGCAGCTCGGCTTCCTCACCGAAGAGCAGATGGTCAATGCGCTCACCCAGGAATGCTGGGTGCCGCACCTCAAGGTCGACAAGTACGAGATCCGCAAGAAGGCGCTCGACACCATCAGTCGCGACGACGCGATGCATTACGGCGTGTTCCCGGTCGACAAGCTCGGCAGCCTGCTGACCCTGGCGATGGTCAACCCGCTTGATGTCGACACCATCCGCCTGCTCGAGTCGAAGACCTCGCTCGACATCAAGAAGGTGGTGGCGACGCGCACCGAGATCACCCAGGGCATCGAGAAGTACTACTCGGGCCAGGTGGTGGCCAAGGACACCAGCATCTCGTTCACCCAGGATGTCGAGCCGAAGAGCGTCACGCAGATGCTCGCCAAGGTCAATCCGACGGTGAACTCGCCGGCCTCGCCGATCCCGACCTCGCGCACGTCGTCGCTGCATCCACAGGCGGACAACATCGTCCCCGAGATCCAGGACATCGACGATCTGCTGACCAGCGACGAGGCGATCGCCCCGGCGATCATCGAGCCGATCTCGCTGCGCGCCGATGCAGAGGCCGAGGCCGTGCCGCTCTCCGATATCGAAGAGATCCAAGAGGTCGAGATCATCGCAGCGGGCCTGCCCGGCATGAAGCCGGTCGCCGAGTCGCCCTTCGGCGATCACGACGATGCCGAGGAACTGCCTGCTCCCGAGATTGTCGAATTCGCCCCGCCCGCCGTCGAGTTCGCGCTCGCCGATGCGGCCGAACCCGAGGTCGCGATCACGAAGAAGCAGGCCAAGCCGGCGCCCGCGCCGGTCTTCGAGATGGATGACGCTCCGGCCAAGCCGGTCGAACCCGTGTTCACCGTGCCGGCGCCCGCACCGGTCATCCGCACCCCGGCGCCCACGCCGGTGGCGAAGGCCAAGGCCCCCGCGCCCATGGCCCCGCCCGCTCCCCGCGCGCCGGTCGCGCCGCCTCGGCC
>JACDGQ010000615.1 GCA_013821615.1 Planctomycetota bacterium | reverse complement strand
GCACGCGTGCGGGTCGCCGCTGATGTCCTGCCAGTCGACGTGGCTGGTCGCCAGGGCCAGGCGCATGGTGACGTGCGATGCGCCGACGATGCGCAGGCCATCGGCGGTGGCCACGATCGTGCCGCCGACCGCCTCGACCGCCAAGCGGCCGGCGAAGCGCAGGCCGGGTCCGGCCATGCCGCCGACCAGGTCGCGCTCCTGCCCGTCACCGTGCCACTGTCCGCTCAGTTCCAGCGTCCCGTCCGCCAGCGCCACCGTCACCGCGCCGGGATGCGGACTGGTCAGGCGCACGGTCATGGACAGGCCGGCGGGGTGATCGCAGGTGCAGGAGATCACCAGCACGCCATCCGGCGCGCTGGCGAAGACCTCGCGCGTGATCAGGGCATCGCCGCGCCACCACGTGCTGCGCGCGATCGCCTCGTCGAGCACGAGTTCGCGCCGGTAGCCGGTCACGGGCCCGCCCTCGGCCAAGTCGATGAGGAGGTCCCCGAACGGCTGATAGGCCTGCAGGAAGCGCGGTCGGCAGAGCAGGTCCCGCTCGACCACGCTGGCGGCCTCGGCGATCCTGCCGGTGAAGAGCAGCGCGCGCGCCTCGTCCAATCCGGCGCGCGCCGTCTGGGAGGTATAATCGTGCGGCCGGCCCGACCACAGCGTGCCTTCGTTGAGCTGGATGCGCTCCGCCGTGGTGCCGCCGAAGACCATCGCGCCGAGCCGGCCGTTGCCGACCGGCAGGGCCTCGTCCCAGGTCGCCGCGGGGCGGCGGTACCAGAGCACACCCTGACGTCCCGCTGCGGGGGTCGACGACGTACCCTGATCCATGAACCCACCTCAGGCGCCGGCATGCTACCGGTCGGGTGGAGCGTAGCACCGGCGCACCCGGCTCAACGGGATGCCGCCCGGCGTGGTCGTGCGTCCAGCCCGCGCCGCAGCCTGGGATGGTGTCGCATGCCCTGCAGCGTAGGGTTCCGCGCATGGCGGTGGTGCACGCGGTGCTGTCCCTGATCGCGGCGATCGCAGTGGCGCTGCTTGGCCTGCCGTGGTGCTGGCTCCTGCTGCTGGACGCCTGGCGGCGCGCCGCATCCGTGGATGACGGCATGCCGCTCGACCCGCTCGCGCTGTACTGCGGTGGCGGCTGCGCCCTGCTGCTGATGCTGTTCAAGCGCCCGAACTGGTTCCTGCACACGGTCATCCACGAAACTGCGCACGCCCTGATGTGCGTGGTGCTGTTCGTGCCGGTCAGCGGTTTCCGCGCCACCCACGGCCACGGCGGCGAGGTCGCGCACGGCCGCTGCGACCCGCTGCGCGGCACGCTCATCTCGATCGCGCCCTACGTCCTACCGCTGCTGCTCATCCCGCCGCTCGCCGCTGCGCCCTTCGTGCCCGGCGACGGTCCCTGGCATCCGCTCTGTTCCGCCGTTGCGGCCTTCGCCGCGCTGCAGCACCTGCAGGGCCTCTACCACAACGTGCGCCTCAACTTTTCGGGTGCCGGCGCAGACCTCCCCAAAGTCGGCCGGCCGTTGTCCCTGGTGCTGATCGCGGGCAGCCTGCTGCTGATCGCGGCGTGGGTGCTGACGGTGCTTTGGTAGGGGTCCGGGAGTCCGGAAGTCCGGAAGTCCGGAAGTCCGGGAGTCCGGAAGTCCGGAAGTCTCGGTGGAGGGGGTGACATCTGCTCAAGCGTGAGTGCAGTATCACTGTGGGCGTGCCGGCTCGCGCGCCGTACCGGGTGCGGTCGACTTCCGGACTTCCGGACTTCCGGACCGGGCGCGCCCCGCGCCCTCACAGCGTGAAATGGAACGCCGCCCCCGCGCCCAGCGCGCCTTCCGCCCAGACCTTGCCGGCGTGGCGGTGGATGATGCGGCCCACGGTCGCCAGCCCGATGCCGGTGCCGGGGAAGTCGCTCGCCGAATGCAGGCGCTGGAAGGCGCCGAAGAGCTTGCCGACGTAGGCCATGTCGAAGCCTGCGCCGTTGTCGCGCACGGTGAACACCGGACCGTCGGGGCCGGCGCTGGCGCTGAACGTGATGCGTGCGTCGGGGCTGCGGGCAGTGAACTTCCAGGCGTTGCCGAGCAGGTTCTCGAGCGCGACGGTCAGCAGCCGCGCGTCGCCGCTGGCGGTCATGCCCGGCGCGATGGCGACGGTGACCACGCGCTGGGGAGCGTCGCGGCGCAGGGCCGCGACCACCGCCTCGGCCAGGGCGCTGAGGTCGACCGGCGCGCGCACCAGCTCGGCGCGGGTGATGCGGGCCAGCACCAGCAGATCATCGATCAGCTCGGCCATGCGCCGGGTCGCGCCGCGTACCCGCGCCAGGTAGTCGCGGGCTGTCGGCGCCAGGGTCGCGCCATGGTCCTCGTCCAGCGCCTGGGCGAAGCCGTCGATGGCGCGCAGCGGCGCGCGCAGGTCGTGCGAGACCGAATAGCTGAAGGCCTCGAGCTCGCGGTTGGCGACCTCGAGCATGGCGGTGCGCTCGACCACGCGCCGTTCGAGATCGGCGGTGAGCAGGCCGAGCTCCTCGCCGGTCTGGTGGCGCTCGATGGCGATGCCGGTGAGGTGCAGCGCCAGCGAGATGATCTGCTGCTCGTCCGCATCGGGCTGACGCAGCTCGCGCAGGTGGATGCACAGCACGCCGCCGACCTGCCCGCGCAACGCCGTGATCGGCGCGCTCCAGCAGCACGCCAGGCCGAGCGAGGCGGCGAGCGTGCGCGCGCCCAGCCAGGGGGTGTCGGTGGCGAGCGCCCACGTGCGCAGGGCGCCCGCGGTGC
>JACDGQ010000614.1 GCA_013821615.1 Planctomycetota bacterium | reverse complement strand
GCTCGAAGCGGTGCAGCGCGGCTGCGACGACCACCGCCGCGGCGGTGCGGCCGCGCTCGACCTCGCCTACACCGCGGTCGGCCGCCTCGATGGCTTCTACGAACTCGGTATCCACCCCTGGGACACCGCCGCCGGCGAGTTGCTGGTGCGCTGCGGCGGCGGCGCGGCCAGCGACTACCGCGGCGGCACCGCCAAGCTGATCGAGCGCCGCTCGATCGTCGCCGGCGCCACCCCGGCGCTGCACGCGGCGCTGCTCGCCCAGGTCGCGCCGCTGTGCCCGTGGCTGGAGCGCGCGCCCTTCCTGCCCGGCTGAGAGCATGCTGATCCTGCCCACCTCCCTGGACCCACCGGCCAGCCGCCCCTGGCCGGGGCGCACGGCGGTGGTGACGTGGTCGCTGTGCGGCGCTCTGGTCGCGTTGCACCTGCTGCTGCGCCTGGCCGGGGGCGGGCGCGGCCTGTTCGGCGAGGAGGCGCTGCGCGTCGCCACCTACGCCTCCGCCTCGTGGAGCCTGTACACCGACCCCGAGCTGTTCGAGCCCTGGCAGCTGGTGTCGTACACGCTCCTGCATGAAGGCTGGCTGCATCTGCTGGTGAACGTGCTGCTGATCGCGGTGCTCGGGCGCGCGGTCGAACGCTGGGTCGGTCCGCTGGCCTGCGCCGGGGCGATGCTGACCCTGACCTGCCTGGCGGCGGTGGTGATCCTGCTCGCTGGAGTGCTCGCGCACGGCCATGGCGTGGTGGTGGGCGCCAACGGCCTGGTGATGGGCCTGATCGGCATGGTCGCCACGCTCTTCCCGGGCAGCCGGGTGCGCTGGGGCCTGGCCTACTACCTGGTGCTGGTGGTCGGCTACTTGCCGCTGTTCCGCACCTCGGCGCGCACCCTGGCGCTGGGCTACGCGCTGTTCGAGGTGGCGCAGGCCTGGGCGACGCACCGCCCGCTGACGCTCGGCGCCGACCTCGGCGCTCTGGCCGCCGGGATGGCGCTCGGCGTCGCTGGCCGGCGCCGCGGGCTGATGGCGCAGTGAACGCCCAGGCAGGGGAAGGATAGAACAGGAGGCCACGGAGGCGCGGAGGAAGGCAGGGAGAGGGATGGAACAGGGGAACGCTGAGGCGCAGAGCGAGGATCCGCCAGACCGCGCGCACGCTCTCCGCCGCGGCTTTCGCAGTCTTTCCCCTCCGCGCCTCCGTGCCCTCCTGTTCTATCCGCAAGCCGTCGCCGGCCGCGGCTTGCGGTTGCGCCGCTGGCGCTGTCGCCACGATGCCGCGCGCCGCACCCCGCGGCGGAGGAAGGGAGCGCATGACCACGATCGATCTGCAGCCGGTGAAGGGGGTCCGCGACTTCCACCCCGAGGACATGCGCGTGCGCACCTGGCTGTTCGGCCTGTGGCGCGAGGTGGCGCGGCGCTACGGCTTCGAGGAGTACGACGCCTGCGTGCTCGAGAGCGAGGAGCTCTACACCCGCAAGGCCGGCGACGAGATCACCAAGCAGCTCTACAACTTCGCCACCAAGGGCGAGGACCGCGTCGCGCTGCGCCCCGAGATGACCCCGTCGCTGGCGCGCCTGGTGCTGGGCAAGGGCGCGGCCCTGGCCCTGCCGGCGCGCTGGTTCGCCATCCCGCAGTGCTTCCGCTACGAGAACATGCAGCGCGGGCGCAAGCGCGAGCACTTCCAGTGGAACATGGACATCATCGGCCTGGCCAGCGTCGCCGCCGAGGCCGAGCTGATGGCCGCGCAGGTCGACTTCCTGCGCCTCGCCGGGCTCGACGTCGGCACCGCCAAGCCCGACGTGGTGCTGCGCGTCTCGAATCGCCAGGTCATCCAGCACTTCCTCGCCGGTCTCGGCATCGAGGGCGACTCATTCGCCGCGGTGTGCGTGATCATCGACAAGCGCGACAAGATCGGCGACGAGGCGACCGCGGTCGAGCTCGCCAAGCTCGGCCTGACGGCGGAGAGCAGCGCGGCGATCATCAGCCTGCTCGACACCACCGGCCTCGACCAGGTCGCGGCCAAGGTGCCGGCGGACAACCCCGGCCTGCTCGCGCTGCGCGAACTGCTGGCGCTGGCCGAGGCCAGCGGCATCGCCCACCTGGTCAAGATCGACCTGTCGGTGATCCGCGGCCTGTCCTACTACACCGGCACGGTGTGGGAGCTGTTCGACGCGTCCGGCTCGCTGCCGCGCGCGATCGCCGGCGGCGGCCGCTACGACAAGCTGATGGAGACCTTCGGCGGGCCGCCCACGCCGATGGTCGGCTTCGGCTTCGGCGACGTGGTGATCGTCGAGATCCTCAAGGAGCGCGGCCTGCTGCCGACGCCGCCGCGCGGCATCGACGACGTGGTGTACCCCATGGCTGCCGCCGAGTTCCCGGTCGCAACCCGCATCGCCGCGTTCCTGCGCGCCCAGGGCCGCGGCGTCGCGGTCGACTACAGCGGTCGACGCTTCAAGCACGTCATCGGCCGCGCCGAGGCGGACGGCGCCAAGCGGCTGCTCGTCCTCGGCGGCGACGAGGTCAAGGCGGGTGTGGTGACGGTACGCACCCTCGGACCCGAGAAGGTCGAGGAGAAGGTGCCGCTCGCGACCTTCGGCGCTTGAGGGGACTGAGGCGGACCGGGAGAGGATAGAACAGGAGGTGCGGAGACGCGGAGGAGGGAGGAGGAGAGCTTCGGCTGTCGGTCATGCCGCGTCAGTGGTCCGGCGATGGGGTGGCCGGCTCCGGGCCGTCGACCGGCTTGGCCGTCCCCTGCGGCGCCTTGCCGGTGCCGT
>JACDGQ010000613.1 GCA_013821615.1 Planctomycetota bacterium | reverse complement strand
CTGCTCGCCGGCGCGCGCGACGCCGCGTGCCGCGAGCAGCCCGCGCTCGCCCCGATCATCACCAGCCTGCACGAGGTCCTCACCGGTGGCATCGCTGCGGACGCGCCGGCGGGGGTGCGCGCCGCGCTGCTGCGCGTGCAGCAGGTGAGTGGCGCGGTGATGGCCAAGGGGTGCGAGGACACCTTCTTCTACGCCTACACGCGGCTGCTCGCGCTCAACGAGGTCGGCGGCGATCCACTGGCCTTCGGGCGCGACTCGGCGGAGTTCCTCACCGGCGCGCTGGCGCGCGGCGCGCGCTGGCCGGCGACCATCAACGCCTCGGCGACGCACGACACCAAGCGCGGCGAGGATCTGCGCGCGCGCCTCGCCGCGCTGAGTTGGATGCCCGAGCGCTGGGACGCCTGCGCGAGCGCGTGGATGGCGGACCATGAGCGCTGGGGCGTGCACCTCGCCGGCGGTCCGGCGCCGGGGCGCGAGGACCGCTATATGCTGTACCAGACCCTGCTCGGCACCTGGCCCGAGGACGGGTTGGTGGATGATGCGTATGGCGAGCGCATCCAGGCCTGCGCGCTGAAGTCGGCGCGCGAGTGCGGGCAGCGCACGCGCTGGAGCGAACCGGACGCCGCCTACGAGGAGGCGCTGCGCCAGTGGCTGGCCGCGCTGCTCGACCCCGGCATCTCGGCGGCCTTCCACGCCGAGCTCGGCAAGCTGGTCGCCGCGCTCGCGCCGCGCGCCCACGCCATCAGCGCTGCCCAGGTGGTGCTCAAGTGCACCCTGCCGGGGGTTCCCGACGTCTACCAGGGCAGCGAGCTGGGCGATTTTTCCCTGGTGGATCCCGACAATCGCCGAGCGGTCGATTTCGCGCTGGCGCGCCGCCTGCTGGCGGGTGAGGCGGGCAGCGGGGCGCCGTCGCTTCCCGGCAAGCTCGGCCTGCTCGCTCGCTGCCTGCACCTGCGCCGCGCCGATCCCGCGCTGTGGTGTCAGGGCGCTGCGCGTACCGTGGCCACCTCGCCCCCGCTCCCGCAGGGCGTGATGGCCTTCGTGCGCGAGAGCGCGGACGCGGTGGCCCTGGTGGTCGTCGCCGTCGCCGACCTGCAGGCGCTCACGGGGACGACGCTCGCGTGCGAGGCCGGTTGGCAGGACTTCGCGTGGAGCGATGCGCTGACCGGACGCATCCAGGGCCAGCACCGTCTCGATTCACTCGCCACCGTGCTGGGTGGGATGACGTATGCGGTGCTGATCGGACGACGCCAAGTGGCGGAAGTCCGCGTCGCACCACGTGGAGGCGCACCGGACACGGAACGGGCGCAGTGAGCGAGGAGCGGGTTTCGGCGTCCGTGCCCATCACCGCAGCGCTCGCAGAAGCGGCCCAGTGGGCCGCGGTCCCCAGGGGGGGAGGCATGCCGCGCTCACCGCCACCGCCATCAACATGCGCTGTCTCCACCCTGGGACCGCGGCCCACTGGGGCGCTCTCCTCTCGGATTTCGTCTCCTCTGGGATGTCCGAGGCGACAGCCGGTTCCCTAGGTCAGAAGTCCAAGGTCCCGGCTCTCGCTCCTCACCGCCCCAGCGACGATGGCGTCGAGACCTCCTTCACCAGATGCGCGGTGAGGCGCGCCGGCGCATAGCGCGCGATGTCGGCCTGGGCGAGCATGCCGCAGCAATAGCCGCTGCCGTCGACCACCGGAATCCGCCGGATCTGGTGCACCTCGAGCAGGCGACAGGCCTGCTCGACGTCGTCTCGGTCCCTGACCGCGACCACCGGCGCGCTCATGCACGAACCGACGGTGGCGGTGACCGGATCGAATCCGTTGGCGACCGCGCGGGTGATGATGTCGCGGTCGGTGATGATGCCCAGCAGTCGCCGCTGGTGCAAATGGTCGACTACCGGCAAGGCGCCGCAGCCGCTGTCCGCCATCAGCTTGGCGGCCGCCTCCAGACTGGTCTCTGGCGTGCAATCCACGATGTGGGTGCTCATGATCTCGCGGTTCTGCATGGAGGATCCTCTGCTCGGTTCGTAAGCGGTGCGGTGATCGCGTCAGGGATGCGGAGCGGACTGCGACGGGTCTGCGGACGCCGACGAGACCGGCGCCGCATCGAGGGCGGACTCGGCAGCGGCCTGCGCCGGGGTGGACGACGTGCCGATGCCCATGGCGTGGGCGTAGGTGAAGACCGCGAAGGCGGCGCGTTCCTGATCGGCGCCGTCGGCATTGACCGCGACCAGCACCTGGCTGCGCTGCAGGGCCTCGGCGTAGTCGCCGGTCTGCGCCTGCGGGATGCCGAGCTCCATCAGACCGCCCTTGAGGTCGCCGACCGCTGCGCCGATGCCGGCGCCGCCGAGCAGGCCGAGCAGCGGCCCGACCGCGATGAACGGACCGATACCGGGGATCGCCAGGGCGGTGACGCCGACCAGCCAGCCGATAGTGCCCCCGACCGCCGCGCCGGTGACCGTGCCGTGACCGGTGGCGACGTGCAATTCGCGCGCCAGGGCACTGCTCTCTGCATTGCCGGCCATCAGCACGGACACGCCAGTGCGGGAGAAGCCGGCGCCCTCCAGGCCAGAGACGATGCGCTCGGCGTGGGCGGCCGAGTCGGCGAGGCAGAAGATCGTTGAGATCATGACGGCACCTCGCGGCGGGAGTGGTCGGATGGCAGGTACTCTGCAGGATCCGTGCCAAGGCGCGGACCACCGGGGGCGCTGCCAGCGGGCGACATCCCCGGCAGCGGCGCCGGCGCGGCGTCCAGTGCGCGCGACTCGAGCGGAGCCTCGAGC
>JACDGQ010000612.1 GCA_013821615.1 Planctomycetota bacterium | reverse complement strand
CCCGTGCTTGTCCCGGGGGCCGACCCCCGTAGCGTCCGCGAGCTTTCCGCCGGAGACCCCCATGCCCGCCCCGTCGACCACCGCCCGTCTCGCCTTCGCCGATGGCACGGTGTTCCGTGGGCGCAGCGTCGGGGCCGAGGGCACGGTGGGTGGCGAGGCGGTGTTCAACACCGGCATGAGCGGCTACCAGGAGGTCCTCACCGACCCCAGCTATCGCGGCCAGGTCGTGACCATGACCTATCCCGAGATCGGCAACTACGGCGTCTCGGTCGAGGACATGGAGAGCGGGCGCGCCCAGGTCGCCGGCTTCGTCATGCGCCAGTGCTGCGACGTGCCCTCGAACTTCCGCGCCACCGAGTCGCTGCCCGACTTCCTCAAACGCTCCGGCATCGTCGCCATCGACGGCGTCGACACCCGCGCCATCACCCGCAAGCTGCGTGTCGCGGGTGCGATGAACGCGCTGCTGACCACGCGCGACCTGAGCGACGCCGAACTGCTCGCCCAGGTCCGCGCGCTGCCGTCGATGAGCGGCCTCGACCTGGCCAGCGGCGCCGGCACGCGCGAGGTCTACACCTGGGATCAGGCGAGCAGCGCCAAGACCTTCGGCCAGGAGCTGCCCACGGTGGCGCTGCCGCGTCAGCCGCACGTGGTCGCGATCGACTTCGGCATCAAGCGCAACATCCTGCGCCTGCTCGCGGCGAGCGGCTTCCGCGTCACCGTGGTCCCGGCCACGCACGCGGCCGCCGACATCCTCGCGCTCAAGCCGGATGGCGTGTTCCTCTCCAACGGTCCCGGCGATCCCGCCGCGGTCACCGCCGGCATCGCCACCATCACGGCGCTGATCCAGACCGACGTGCCGGTGTTCGGCATCTGCCTCGGCCATCAGCTGCTCGCCCTCGCCTACGGCGCGAAGACCTACAAGCTCAAGTTCGGCCACCGCGGCGCCAACCACCCGATCAAGCGCCTCGCCGACGGCGCGGTCGAGATCGCCAGCCACAACCACGGCTTCGCGGTCGACCCGCAGAGCCTGCCGGCCGGCGTGCGCATGAGCCACCTCAACCTCAACGACGCGACCTGCGCCGGCATCGAACACGAGACCCGCGCCCAGTTCAGCGTGCAGTACCACCCCGAGGCCAGCCCCGGGCCCACCGACCCGCTCTACCTGTTCGAGCGCTTCCGCGCGAGCATCGTCAAGCGCATGGGCTGACGCGTCCGTGGCTGAATCCGTCCGCGACGACCATTTCCTGCCCGTGCGCCGCGCCGACCTGGTGCGACGCCTGCTCGCCGATCCGCTGGTGCCGGTGGCGGAGCGCGCCGGCATCGCCCAGGTGTGCGCTGCGCTCGGCGATCTGCTGCACCTCGAGACCCGCCGCCGCGCCGAGCGCCTGAAGGAGCTCTACGCCCCGCTTGACCCCAACCGCGACACCAGCGGCGTGGCCGCAGCCGCCGCGCCCGTCGACCAGGACCGGCCGCCCGGCGATCACCACGACACCGGCGCCGACTTCTCGGGCGCGCTCGGCGGGCTGCTTGAGCGCGCGAACTACCGGCGCATCAGCGACGAGGAGCTCGAGCGCGCCTACCGCACGGAATCGGTGTTCCGCGTCCGCCTGCACACCCGCCTCGATGATTTTGCCGAACTCGTCCTGCACCGCCGCGGCCTGCGCCGCCGCCAGGAGCGCGTGCCGCGCTGGTTCGGGCTGCGCTCGCGCCCACTCGACGTCGACTACTTCGAGCGCGTGGTGATGCACGTGCGCTTCCAGGATGCGGACCACTTCGACGCCAAGCGCCGCGCCAAGCTGGCGTTCAAGCCCGGCACCACGGTGCTGAAGCTGTTCGAGAACATCCCGGTCGCCGACCTCGAGATGATCTTCCCGAACAGCGAGGTGCGCATGCGCCTCAGCGACCAGCTCGTGCTCGGCGTGCCGGCCCTGCTCGGCGGTTTCACCATCCTCGCGAACCTGGGCACGACGCTGCTGTTCGTCGCCGGCATGCTGCTCGCCTGGCTCGGCGTGCGCAATCAGACGGCCACCGTCACCCACGCCGAGCTGGTCGCGCTCGGCGCCTCGCTCTTCACCCTGGCGATCTTCGTCACCCGCCAGCTCTCGCGCCTGCGCTTCCGCCGCCTGCAGTTCTTCAAGATGCTGGCCGACAGCCTCTACTACCGCAATCTCGACAACAACGCCGGCGTCCTGCACCACCTGCTCGACACCGCCGAGGAGGAGGAGATCAAGGAGGCGGTCCTCGCCTACGTCTTCCTGCGCAGCGGCGGTGCCTGCCGCGAGGGCGATCTCGACGCTACCATCGAGTCGTGGTTCGCCACCGCCCTCGGCCTGACCGTCGACTTCGAGGTCGACGACGCCGTGGCCAAACTCGAACGCCTCGGCGTCGCCAGCCAGCAGGACGGCATCTGGACGGCGCTGGCGCCGGACGCGGCGTTCTCCGCGCTGCGCACGCAGTGGAGCGGGGGATTGGCAGCCGCCGAGTAGCGCGCGGCGCGTCAGTGGGCGCGACCCTGGACAGCGATCGCCCGTGCCCAGGGTGGACCGCATCCGGACGGTCTGAGCATGGGCGATGTCTATGGCGAATTCGAGCGCACCCTCGCGCAGTGGCGAAGCCGCTACGCCGGCCGCCCCGAGGCTGAGCGCTGGCGCCTGCTCTTCCTCGCGCTTGAGCGCGAGCAGCTGGTGTCGGTCGCCTACCGCGAGGACGTCATCCTCGCCCGCCTGGCGCAGATGCCGCTGCCGGACGAGGTCCGGCGCCTGATCCACCACG
>JACDGQ010000611.1 GCA_013821615.1 Planctomycetota bacterium | reverse complement strand
CGTCAGCACCGCCAAGGCGACACTCGCCGCGCCGAGCACGGTCACGGTGATGATGCCGATCAGCAGGGCCAGCCCGCGGTTGGCGCTGGCCTTCAGGCGCGAGCCCTGGCTGAGCGCGTCGGCCACCGCGAGCGCGGTCGGGCGGCGCTCGGGGGCCTTCGCAAGGCAGCGTTCGACCAGCTGCGCCATGCCATTCGGGATCTGCGGCGCGATCTCGCGCAGCGGCTGCGGGCGGATCTCGAGGTGGGCGCGCATCACTTCGTAGGGCGATTCGGCGGTGAATGGCGGGCGCCCGGTGAGCAGGTGGTAGAGCGTCGCGCCCAGGCTGTAGATGTCCGCGGAGATGGTCGCCGTGCGTGGATCGCGGATGCACTCGGGCGCGACGTACAACGGCGTGCCCACCACCATGCCAGTGGCGGTCAGGCGGTTGAGCTCGGGATCGTCGGTCTGCTTGGCCAGGCCGAGATCGGTGATCTTCGCCTTCTTGTCGTTGCCGAGCAGGATGTTGTCGGGCTTGATGTCGCGGTGGATGATGCCCTTGGCGTGGATCGCGGCCAGGCCGAGCGCGATGCTCGAACCGAGCCGCGCCACCACCTCGGGCGCGAGCGCGCCGTTCTCGTCGAGGATCTTGCCCAGGCTGTGGCCGTTGACGAGCTCCATGATCAGGTACGCGGTACCGTCCGGCGCGACGCCGGCGTCGAGCACGTGCACGACGTTTTCGTGGTCGATCTTGGCGGCCGACTGGCCCTCGCGCAGGAAGCGCTCCCTGGCCTTGTCTTTGGCGTGCGAGTTGAGCAGCACCTTCACCGCCACATCGCGGTCCATGCGTTCATGCCAGCCCCGATAGACCGCCCCCATCGCGCCCTGGCCGAGGCGCGCGGTCAGCCGGACATTGCCGTACGTCTTGCCGAGATGCGGATCGGCCACCATCGGGTCAGGATACCCCGTGTCCGCCTAAATGCCAAGGCCGGATGGGCTTGGCGGCGACGCTCCGAAGCGGCGGCTAAAAGCGGTAGCCGACCGCCAGCGTGGCGTTGATGCCATTGGACTTGAAGGAATCGCCGTTCGCCCCGTTCGCTCCGTGCAGGGTCATGCGGTTGGTCGCCCAGCCGGCGGTGATGCCGAGCTGGTAGTGCTCGTCGAAGGTGTGGAACCAGCCGATCTCGCCGAGGATGATGGTGGCGTCGCCGTCCTTGTGGAAGTCGGTGTGGCTGTCCGTGAAGGACATGTAGCCCTTGCCGTAGCCGGCGACGACCTCGATGTGGTCCTCCTTGCCGGCGTAGATGCCGATGCCGCCGAGCAGTTCGCCGCCGTAGAGGTGGACCTTGCCGTCAGGCGAGCGCGCGAAGGGGATCAGCTCGCTGACGCCGCGCACGCCGATGACGATGCCCAGGCTGCTGTCGACGTCGATGACGTGCGCGCTCTTGTCGCCGATATCGCCGGCCATCAGGGTCAGTTCCGCCAGCCGCCCGCTGTTGGCCGCCACCCCGGCCTGGGCGCGCAGGTCGACGAAGGCCAGCAGGGGCTGGTCCTCGGCGTGGAGCCCGGCGCCGGCCAGCCCGGCGATCAGGAGGGGGGTGACGCAGACCAGGCGCAGGTGCAGGGGGCGATTCAGCATGCGCGGCACGCTAGGGCTCTCTGGGTGAGTTCCAAGCAGCGGGGGCGTCAGGGAATGCGTCCCGCGGCTTGACAGGGGGGCTGCATATGGGCCATAGAAGAGGGTGGGCACCGATCTCCAGCCGGACGTCAGGAAGGGAACGGCCGGCGCGGCCGACCAGCGTCTGGTCGGCTATCATACCGACGCGCTGCTCTTCGAAGCGGTGCTGGGCAGTGGCGCGATGGGCGTGGTCTACCGCGGGCGGCAGGTCCGCCTCGACCGCCTGGTGGCGATCAAGGTCATCGCCGCGCACCTCGCCGGCGACCCGGCCTATGTCGACCGCTTCAATCGCGAGGCCCGCACCTTGGCGCGCCTCCACCATCCCGGCATCGTCGCGTGCTACGACTTCGGTCCACTGCCCGGCCCAGCGGGCGAGACCCTGCTGATCATGGTCATGGAGTTCGTCGACGGCAGCAGTCTTGGCGACCTGCTCAAGTCCCGGCCCATGGGCGTGCGCGCCGTGCTGGAGCTGCATCGCCAGGCCGCCGAAGGCCTCGCCGCCGCCCATTATGCCGGGGTCGTGCACCGCGACATCAAACCCGACAACATCATGGTCACCAGGGATGGGCTGGCCAAGATCACCGATTTCGGTCTGGCCAAGTGCGACGACAACGCCTCGCTGACGCAGGTCGGCCTGCTCATGGGCACGCCCGCCTACATGGCACCGGAAGTCTGCGCCGGCGGTGTCCCGACCCCGTCCTCGGACCTCTACAGCCTCGGCTGCGCGCTCTACGCGGCGCTGGTCGGGGAGGTGCCCTATCCCTCGCCCTCGTCCCTGGAGTCGATCCAGCTGCACCTCAAAGCGCCGGTTCCGGCCATCGCCGGGCGCCGTCCGGAGCTGGCCATGCTGGACGGGCTGCTGCGCCGCCTGCTGGCCAAGGCCCCGGGAGAACGCTGCGCCAGCGCCCAGCAGCTGGCCAAGGAGCTGGCGACGGTCATCCCGCTGGTGCCGGAGCAGCTGATGTGCGGGCGGCGCCCGGCAAAGGCCCACGCTTCGAATCCGGACCTGCAGACGGTCATGCAGTCGGCGGCGACCATCGCTGTTCCTGCCGATCAGCGGCTGCCGCCGTCACGGCGCACGGTCTCGCAGCTGCTGCCGGTGGTGCACGCGTCCGTCT
>JACDGQ010000610.1 GCA_013821615.1 Planctomycetota bacterium | reverse complement strand
CGCCGAGGCGCAGCACCGCCACGCGCAGGTAGCGCGCGTCGGGCTTGCCCTGGACGAGCTGCTCGACCAGCAGGCGCGTCCCGTCGTGGCTCCACTCCGGATGGTCGCCCTGGTCGAGGAAGTTGCGGCGGTGCGCGCCGGACTCGTCGACCAGGTCGATGGCGCCCTCGCGCGAGACCACCGCGATCAGGCCGCCGCCGGGATGCGGGGCCGCGCTGCGCGCGTCCTTGGCGATCATCAGCGGCTGGGCAGCGGGCCCGGCGACCAGGAACACGTCGGTGCCGGCCTCCCACCACGGGCGGCCCTGCGGGGGATCGTTGCGCAGCACCGTCGCGACCACGCCGCCGGCCGCGGTCCAGCGCGCTTCGATGGCGTTGGCCAGGGTGGTGACCTGGCCGGGCTTCCAGCGGATGAACAGGCGCCCGCGGCGCAGATCGAGACCGGTCCAGCGATCGGCCTCCAGCACCGGCGCCTCCTGGAAGGTCACGCCGCGACCACCGCGCTGCGGCTCGGCATAGAAGCCGGGACCGAACTCGCTGACGCCGCCGAAGTGGTCGACGACGATGATCTTGTCCTCGGCCTGCGCGATGATGCGGTCACCCCACACGCGCGGCCGGTAGCCGGTCTTGGTCAGGGTCTGTGGATCGAGCACGCGCTTGCCGTTCTTGTCGCCAATGGTGACCACGGTCAGCCCCTGGCTGCTCGGCACCTCGCGGCCGGTGGGTGTCGCGATCAGGCCATGGCCCGGACCGAAGGCGAACTGGGTGCGGTTGATCCACACCGGGTCGACGGTCTCGCGGCGCTCGGTCGAGCGGTAGTAGTCCTGCCGGTCGCGACCCTCGTCGAGCAGCACGAAACCGGCCTCGATGCGCGCCAGGATCTGGTTGGTCTCGGGATTCCACGACGCCTGCGGATCCACGATGGTGTCGAAGCCGTAGGTGCGCAGCTCCTTGACGTCGTCCACACCCAGCGGCGGCGGCGCCTGGCGGAAACAGCCGCTCAGGCCGACCAGGAGGGCGAATGCGGAGCATAGGGCGAGCGTGGGCAGGGTGCGCATGGCGGGCCAGTGTCCGCCCGGTCGAGCGGCCACAAGCCCGCGCCCCCATGACCGGCGGCAGGCGCGTGGCGCAGTCGGATGGGCGCCCTGACAGCCGATAGAACAGGAGGGCGCGGAGGCGCGGAGGGACAGCCTGGAGGCGGGACCGCATGACCCAAACCCGCGCGCTCGGCTGGACGGCGGATCGCACCCCTTCGACGAATTCGACGGCTCCCTCCGCTTCCCTCCGCTGCTCCGCGCCCTCCTGTTCTATCACGGTGGGGCACCGGCGAACTTGCGGCGGCCTACCAGGCCACGGTCGCCGCCAGGCGCAGGCCGAGGCCGCCGCTGGCGCGCTGGTAGGCGTCGCTGTCGGTGCCGCCCACCGCGCGCGCCTCGCTGAACGGTTTCCACGCCTCGTAGAGCACGCTGACGCCATAGCGGGCGGTGGTCTCGCCCTGCGGCAGCCGGCCCCAGTAGAGGCGCGCGCCGATGCCGCCCTGGACCACGCCGCGCGTCGCGCTCTGGTCGGGGAAGCGCGGGAAATCGCCGGAGGCGCGCACGCGCTCCTCGCGGATGCCGACCGCGACATAGGTGAACGGCGTGCACTGGAAGCCATCGTGCGGCCGACCCCAGGAGAGATCGATGCCCAGCACCGGCTGCCGGACGATGACCACGTTGTCGTTCCAGGCGGGGCCCGGGTACTGGCCGAAGCGGTAGTCGAACAGCAGCGAGGCCTGCAGCGGAGCGTCGCCGCGCATCCAGGTCGGCTGCCAGCGGTACTGGACGCCCAGCGAGTAGCCCTGGTAGAGGCCGATGATGCCCTCCATCTCGGTGCGACCGGCACGGTCGCTGCGCGCCGCTCCACGCCCCCAGGACCAGCCGACGTGGCCCATGGTCGCCTGGTTCGCGAGATCGAAACCGGCCTCGTAGAACCAGCCGCCGGCAGAGGAGCCGACCACCAGCCAGGTACCTTCCTCGTGGCGACTGACGGCCTGCGCCGCGAGGCTGGCGTGGTGGCCGCCGTTCCAGGCCCGGCGCAGGCCGAGGCTGAGCGAGCCGTCGCGACCGAGCACCAGCACGCGCACGCCGAGCTCGCTCTGCAGCTCGCCGCCGGTGCTGGCCAGGGCCGCGCCGGTGATCTCGATGCCCAGGCGCTGCTCGTCGACGCGTCCGAACGGCGTCCACCAGCCAGCGTCGTCATTGAGCCACATCCAGCTGCCGGCGGCGTAGCCGACGCCGTCCAAGGCACCGCCCTGGTAGGGGATGTCGACGCGCTGGTAGCCGACGCTGTCATGGAAGCGGTTCTGCACCGCGCCGCCGCCCAGGTCCCCGGCCACGCGCAGACCCGCGCCCGCCGCGAGCGTGCCGCTGCCACCCAGGCCGACGCTGCCCTCGGGCAACAGCTGCCAGCCGACCGTGACGGTGGCCTCATCGCTGCGCGTGCTGGTCGCTCCCGGCGAACGGTAATCGGTGAGCATGCTGTAATCGGCGCCGAACAGCCAGCGGCCGTGGTGCGCGCCGCCGCTGAAGGCGTTGGTGCGGTAGTCATCGGAATCGTGGCCCATCTCGCCACCGAACGAATCGTTCGACCATTCCACCCACGCCGCCGGATAGGGCCCGGGCCGCGGCGCCTCGGGCACGCCAGCGATGGCGCTCCACAGCGGCAGCGCCGGCGCGAGCAGCGCGGCGAGCACGAACAGGTGGCGCACCGCGGCTCGGGCGACGTGCTGCCGGAGCAC
>JACDGQ010000609.1 GCA_013821615.1 Planctomycetota bacterium | reverse complement strand
ATGCTGCTGCGCGGCGACGCCCCCGCCGGCCTCGACTGGGACCTGGTCGAACGCCTCGCCCGCGCCGGTCGCGGCAGCGCGGATCCGCAGCGCGGGGAGTTCATTGATCTGGTCATGGATGCGCATCGGTTGCAGGCGCGGCGGCGGCGGTGAGAGGAAGGGGGCTGACGGCGGCTGGCTGGCGGCTGGCGGCTGTCAGCCATCAGCTGATGGCTGATGGCTGATGGATAACGGACAGCGAGATTTCTCTCGCTGTCCGTTGTCGCAATCAGCGCTCACCCGCCTCATCTCCTCCCCAGTCGCCAACGCGTCCCGCCGCGCTAGCCTCGCGGCATGGAGCTTCTCCCCGGCCTCTCACGCCTGCGTCTGCCGCCCTTCCACCTCGTTCGCCAGTCCTTCGCCGGTGACGAGGTCGGAGATGTCGCGGCGGCCGTGCGCGCGGCCCTGACCGCGCCTGGCATCGCCGACAGCCTGCGCCCCGGCCTCACCGCCGCGCTCGCGGTGGGCAGCCGGGGCATCGCCGACCTGCCCATCCTGGTCGCCACCCTGGTGGCTGAGCTCACGCAGCGTGGCCTGAAGGTCTTCCTCGTCCCGGCGATGGGCAGCCACGGTGGCGGCACGGCCGAGGGGCAGGCGGCGGTGCTGGCGCGCTATGGCGTGACCGCAGCAGTAGTGGGTGCGCCGCTGCGCAGCGATATGGCGACCGAGGTGATCGGCGCCCTGCGCTTCGATGAAGCGGCCCAGGACTACATCCCGGTCGCCGTTCCCGATCCTGAGCGCGACCTGCTGGTGCGCTGCGACCGCGCGGCGTGGCGCGAGGCCGATCTGATCATCCCGGTGGTGCGGGTGAAGCCGCACACCGGTTTTCGCGGGCCGGTCGAGAGCGGCATCTGCAAGATGCTCGCCATCGGCCTGGCCAAGCACGAGGGCTGCGCACGGCTGCACCGCGAGGGCTACGCCCGCTTCGCGCGCCTGATCCCGGCCGCGGCGGGGCCCCTGCTGGCGAGTGGACGCGTGCCCTTCGCCCTGGCCGTGGTCGAGAACGCGTCCGAACGCCTCGCCGTGGTGGAGGCGGTGCCGGCGGGGCGCGTGCTGGCGCGCGAACCTGTGCTTCTCGACTTGGCGCGCGCCCTGCTGCCGCGCCTGCTGCTGCCGCGCATCGACGTGCTGGTGATCGAGGAGATCGGCAAGGACATCAGCGGCGTGGGCATGGACTCCAACATCATCGGCCGGGCCGAGGACGGCCGCCTGCCTGGCTTCACCGGGCCCGACATCCAGCGCATCGTGGTACTCGGCCTGTCGGCGGCGACCAAGGGCAACGCCACCGGCCTGGGCATGGCCGACCTCATCACCGAGCGCGTCTTCGCCGCCATCGACCGCAACGTCACGGCGACCAACGTCCTGACCAGCGGCAGTCTCGAGGGCGGGCGCATCCCCATCGCCCTGCCGACCGACGACGAGGCCATCCTGGCGGCGGCGAGCTGCGTGCCCGGAGTGCGGGCGCAGGACGCGACCATCGTGCGCATCCGCAATACGCGGGGCCTGGCGCACATCGCGGTGTCGGAGAACCTGCTGCCGGTGGTGCGGGCGACGGCCGGGTGCGCGGTTGTAGGGCCGTTCGATGGGATGTGGCCCTGATTTGGGCGGCTTGCGCCGGCCCGCTGACGGCTGACGGCCGACGGCTCGTGGGCAAGGTCGCAGGTGGACGCGCAGCGGTAGCCGTCCTCACGAAACAACGACACCGGCGCGGAGCGCCGGTGTCGTCAGCCGTCAGCCGTCAGCCGTCAGCCCTTCGCGCGACTCTCCGAACCATTCTCGCGATCGACGATGTAGAGCAGCGCGTTGGAGCGGTCCAGGACCAGCTTGCCCATGCGGATCTGCTCGACCTGGTTGTGGCTGAGGACGCTGCCGAACGCGGTGGAGCGCGTCTTGGGGTCGACGCGCATCAGCGGCATCTTGTGGTTGGCCTTGATCAGGCGCTCGTAGACCTCGAGGAATTTGGGGTCGACCTTGGCTTTGCGCTCGTCGTACTGGCGCTGCAGCTCGACTTCTTCAGGGGTCGCCTCGGTATCGTTGGCGGCGACCAGCTCGCCGCGCTTGGCGGAAAGCTTTCCGGCGTTTTCCTTGGCGGCGGCGACCTTCGCTTCGCGTTCGGCGACGCGCGCGGCGAGGTCCTTGACGCTCTGCTCGCGGTTGGCCTTCTCGGACTTGGCGGTCTCGATGCCGTTGATGATCGCCATGTACTCCTTGTTGGTCTTGGCGTTCATCTGCTTGGAGCGCAGGTCGTTGATGGTCGCATCGCAGCGCGCCACGTCGGCCGTGTACTGGCGGATCAGGGCGCCCAGCTTCTCGACCTCAGCGGCGGCGGTGGTGGTCTCGGCGGCGGCCGCGCTGGCGGACTTCTCGGCGTCGGTGAGCCGGTTCAGCCGCTCTTCCCGCGCCCGCTTGAGCGCCAGGCGCTGCTGATCGAGCACCTGGAGGTCGAGGAGGGCGTCAATGCTGGGATTCATGGCGGGAATCGCCTCCGTGGCCCCGCATCCTCGCGGGGCCTGCCGGTGGTCCAAGCGGAATTTCCGCCCGGGGTCCGGTCTCGGTTCCAGCGCGTGCCGCGCCGCACCGGGATCCGCGCACGCGGCGGTTGACGCCTGGACCGGGGAGGGCCATAGTCCGCGCAGAATCCGGCGTCGGACGCCCACCCGCGCGCCGTCCACCCTATCGGCCAGGCCTTGCGGCCGCCCGATCGCCGGAAACCCCAGCCCATGGCCGAGCCGTCATCCCTGC
>JACDGQ010000608.1 GCA_013821615.1 Planctomycetota bacterium | reverse complement strand
CCCCCGGGAATGCCGGCGAGGAGCGGTTCGCGCGCCAGCGGGTCGCCGACGCGCAGGCACACGCGGCGCGCGTCGCAGGAACCAGCGTAACGCGCGGCCAGGGCGCGCCATTCGCCGCCCATCATGCGCACCAGCGCGGGCAGGGTCGGGTCGAGTGGGATCCACTCGCCGCCCTGCGCAGGTTCGGCCTCGATCCAGAAGTGCGGGTTGGCGAGGTGGGTCGCGGCGATCAGGCCGCTGCATAGCCGCCACGGCCGGCTGCGCGCAGTCAACCGCGCGGCCAGGGTCAGCGCGAGGTCGAGACAGCTGCCCGTCGTGGGCACTCGAGACGCATCCAGGACCACGGCGCCGGCACGCCAGCCAAGGGCGCCGTCGTACTCGCCCACGTCGTGATGCCGGTATTCGTAGCGGAAATCGCCGGCGACCTCGGTGACCAGGGCGGCGAGTTCGGCGTGGCCGGGAGCACCGGCGGGGAGAACGGTGCGCGGCACCAGGGTGATCGGCAGCGTACCGGAGACCTCAGCGGACGAATCCACTGAATCGGCGTGCAGATGCAGGAAGGCGGCGTGGGCCGTACACACCAGGCCGCGGCCGGCGAGCACCTGGACGCCGTGCACCTGCTGCCCCGGCCGCGTCGGCACCAGCGGCAGCCACCAGTCGAGGCGGGCGAGGGGTCCGGGCAGGCACAGCCGGTGATGACGCGTCCAGCGCAGGTGGCGCGCGCGCTCCTGGCCGGCGGCGAAGGGCGCGAAGAAGGTCAGGTAGCTGCGCCAGCGCCGCGCCAGCGTCGGGCACTCGTCGAGGTGGCCCCAGGCCAGCCAGTTGGCGGCGGTGAAGGGATCGATGCGCCCGTCGGGCAGCCGGGGCAGGCCCTGGTCGATCCAGCGCCGCGCAGTAAGCGGCGCGACGTGCAGGAAGCGCGCCAGCTCGCCGATGCCGAGCGGCGGGTGCGGGTGCGCGGCGCCGGGGCGCAGCAGCAGGGCCTCATCGATCGCCATCGCAAGCCGCCCGAGCTCAGCGGCCCGGCGCGGGACCGGTGTCGTGGTGCTTCTCGCCGATGACGCCGGCGTCCTCCGCCTCGTCCTCGTCCGCGTCTTCGATCAGGCTGCGGCCGAGCCGCCACTTGCGCCACATCGCCATGGCCTCGCCCCCCAGGCCGAGCAGCAGGTAGCCGGTGGTGGCGATGACCAGGAAGTAGGGCGGCTTCCAGATCAGCAGGCTGACCAGCAGGATGCCGACGATCATCTGCCGGAAGCCGAGGCGCCCGAGCAGGGTCTGCCCGACGTGCGGGTAGCGCACGGTCGAGACCATCAGCAGCGCGGACGCCATGGTCAGGCCGATGATCACCCAGCGCCACATGTCGAGGGTCTGGAGGCCGTCGTAGCGGTAGCCGAGCGCGGAGTTCGGCGGCTGCAGCACCTCCTGGTGGAAGATGATCCACGAGCACACCACCGCGGCCGCGCCGGGCGAGGGGATGCCGCGGAAGTAGGGCACCGGAACATCGGTGTGCTCGACGTTGTAGCGCGCCAGGCGGATCGCGGCCATCACCGGGAAGAACACCGTGATGAACCACAGCAGGCGCTGCCCGTGGTCGAACACGCCGGGCTCGCCCAGCACCAGGCGGTGGACGAGGATGGCCGGGGCGACGCCGAAGCTGACCACGTCGGAGAGGCTGTCGAGCTCCGCGCCGAAGGGGCCGTCGGTCTTGGTCATGCGCGCGACCTTGCCGTCGAGCATGTCGCAGATCATCGCCACGAAGATCATGATCGCGCCCATCTCGAGCATCCACGGATGGGCCTGCTTCTCGTAGTGGGCCGCGCACAGGATGGCGGTGATGCCGCTCGCCAGATTGCCGGCGGTAAGGATGGTCGGCAGCACCGGCAGGGTCTTCAGGCGGCGCATGCGCGACCGCACGGTGGCGAGCTTCTCGCTCATGGCGCCACCGCCACACCGGCCGGGACCGCGTCGGCTGGACCGCGCCCGCCCGGCACCAGGGTCAGCGCGTGCGCCGCGTGGTTCAATTCGATCAGCACGGTCTCGCCGCAGCGCACGCGCGCGCCGACCTGGACCTTCACCTGGTGCGGGTAGGCCACCGGGATCCAGATCTCGGTGCGGCTGCCGAACTTGATCATGCCGAAGAGTTCGCCGCGCGCGAGCCGGTCGCCGACCCCATGCGTGCAGATGATGCGCCGCGCGATCAGTCCGGAGAGCTGCCGCACGAGCACCTTGAGCCCAGAGGCGACGCCATCCGCAGCGCGCAGGCCGAGGGCGTTGCACTCGTTGGCGTGGCTGACGTCGGGGTGGCGGGCGTCGAGGAAGGCGCCGCGCGTGTAGCGCGCCCACACCACCTCGCCGGCGAGCGGCGCGCGGTTGACATGTACGTCGAAGACCGACAGGAAGATGCCGATGCGCAGCGCGCGGCCGCCGATGAACTCGGGCTCGTCGACCTCGCCGATGTCGGCGACCACGCCATCGGCGGGCGCAATCAGGCAGTGCTCGCCACCGGCCGGCGTGCGTCGCGGATTGCGGAAGAAGGCCAGGGTGAACAGCCAGCAGAAGGCCGCGACCGCGGCGCCCGCCCAGCGCACCGGCCCCGGCGGCAGCAGCCACAGGCCCCAGGCGAGCACGAGGGTGGCCCAGAACAGGGTCGGTATGCCCCAACGCGCGAAGGTCATGGGGGGCTCCCGGCCGGGGCGGCCTGGGAGCGGCTGACGGCTGGCGGCGGACGGCTGGCGGTCTGTGCTCCGGCGCTGTGCGCCGGAGGCACTGAGGGATCCTGGCGCTCCACTTGCA
>JACDGQ010000607.1 GCA_013821615.1 Planctomycetota bacterium | reverse complement strand
GCTGCGCCGCGTCGCCGACGACGACGAGGTGGCGCTGCGCGTCGAGAAGGGCCACCCCGAGTTGCGCGGCCGCCTGATCTCGACCATCCAGCTGGCGCGCATGCCCAATGCGGCGGCCTCGCACGAGCTGATCGCCGCACTCGAGGAGGACACCCTCAGCTTCACCGGCGGCCTGTCGTTCACCGACATCATCGACGTGCAGCTGCTCAAGCGCATCGCCCTCGCCGCCGGCGGCCTGCTGCTGCTGTCGATCGCGCTCGGCGCGTGGCGCTCGGACTTCGCCAAGGCGATGCTCGCGCGCCTGGCGCTGTCGGAGCGCCAGTACCCGACCGCGGCGCGCTTCGTCACCGTGACCCCGAGCGGTGTGGTCGCCAAGGGCGATCCCCAGACCATCACCGTCACCCTCGATCCGGACGGCGTGCTGCCCGACAGCGCCAGCGCGGCGCTGCGCAGCGCCGGCGGTCAGACCACCCAGCTGGTGCTGGTGCGCGTCAAGGGCGCCACCGGCAAGGACGCCGGCAAGGACGGCAAGCCGGTGGAATACAAAGGTATCCTCGAGCACGTCCTCGAGGACGTCGAGTTCCGCCCGGCGGCGCACGACGCGCTGTGGCCGCGCTGGGAGAAGCTCACCGTGCTGCAGCGTCCAGCAGTCAAGACCCTGGCCCTGGTCAGCCACTTCCCCGCCTACCTCGGCCGCGCCGACGAGACCTCGTCGATCGGTGACCTGCGCGTACCCGCCGGCGACCTGGTGCGCCTGACCGCGACGTTGACCAAGAAGGTCAAGAGCGCGCGCATCGTCACGCGCGACAACCAGCAGGCGCACGCGCCGCTGGAAATGACCCTCGACGAGGCGCGCACCACCGCGACCTTCGGGCTGACCGTGAACGAGGCCGGCTACTACAAGATCCTGCTGCGCTGCGTCGACGACCTCGACAACTCCAGCCCGGTCGAGTACGCGATCGATGCGGTCAAGGATCGCGCGCCGACGGTGCGCATCTCCTTCCCGGCCCAGGACAAGACGGTCACGCGCTTCGCGCACTGGCCGGTGCGCTTCAGCGGCCGCGACGACTACGGCATCGCGCGCGCCGCGCTCAAGTACCGGGTGATGAGCGCTCCCGCCGAGGGCGCCGCCCCGGCCGAGGCCGACACCGCCCCCGACGCCGCGGATGCCCCGCCGGCGCAGAGCCTGGCCCTGGAAGGCCTGATCACCGCCAAGAATCAGAAGGAGGCGAGCGGTGAGGTCAATTTCGACCTGCGCCCGCTCAATCTCCAGCCTGGCCAGCGCGTGATCTACTGGATCGACTACGAGGACAACCGCGAACCCGGCGCAAACCACGGCAAGAGCCAGACCTACACCTTCAATGTGGTCGACGTCGCGGTCCTCCAGGAGATGCTCGACCGCGACCGCAACGCGGTGCTCGAGGGCATCCAGACGATCCGCGACAAGGAAAAGGACACCCGCGACGGGGTCGACAAGATCCGCCGCGACCTGCCCACGAATGCATCGCCAAACGCTCCGACACCGGGTAAGTAACAGATGCTGCCTCAACCCGTTGCCGTGAATACGAGACCCGTCCACCCTGCGCGCGAGGTGTCCATGATCCGTTCCAGCACGAGCCGTACCCTCCTCGCCCTGGCTCTGCTCGGTGCCGGCGCCGTCCAGGCGCAGGTCCAAGCGCAGGAGTCCCAACCGGTCGGCCGCGCCGTGCGCCTCGAGGAGAACCGCCAGAAGGGCGTCGGCACGCTCTCCGGAGGCACCGCCCGCGAGCTGCAGACGCTGATCCAGGAGTACCAGTTCAACGGCGTCGGTCAGGAGAACCAGCTCGCGGTGATGGGCCGGCTCTCGACCGCGCTCGGCAAGCTGACCGACGCGGCCACCGCCAACGGTGGCGACCCGAACGTGCCCTACGTGGTCCAGCACCTGACCACCGCGCGCGAGCTGCAGGACCTCGCCGAGATCCGCAAGGAGCTGCTCGCCGCCTCGACCGGCCAGGACAAGATCGTCAAGCACCTCGGCGACCTCATCGCCGACATGCAGAAGGAGTTCGGCCGCGTCGGCGTGAAGAGCGACCTCAAGGAGATCGCGCAGGAGCAGGCCAAGCTCAAGGCCACCGCCGAGAAGCTCGGCGACGCGACCCTCGGCAAGAAGACCGAGGACCTCACCCCCGAGCAGAAGGCCGACCTCGAGAAGGTCGCCCAGCAGCAGAACGCCCTCGAGCAGGCCACCCAGGCCGCCATCGACAGCCTCAAGGAACAGGCCAAGGAGATCGCCAAGACCGATCCGGCCCAGGCCAAGGGCGTCGAGGACGCGGTCAAGGCGCTCGAACAGGCCAAGGTCCAGGATGCCATGCAGCAGGCGGCGGACAACGCCGCCGACAACAAGCTCGCCCAGGCCGAAGAGCAGCAGCAGAAGGCGCTCGACGCGCTCAACAACGCGCAGGCCAAGCTCGACCAGGCGCAGGACAGCCCGCTCGCCAAGCTCGAGAACGAGCTCAACAAGCTGAACGACGCCGTGCAGCAGCAGCAGGATCTGCTCGACAAGACCAACGCCCTCGACGCCAACAGCCAGCAGCAGGACTTCAACCAGCTGCAGAAGCAGCAGGCCGACCTGCAGGGCCAGCTCGCGCAGGCCGAGGCGCCGCTGCAGAAGGCCGAGCAGGCCCAGCGAGATGCGATCCAGAAGCAGCAGGAAGCCCAGCAGGCGCAGCAGTCGGCCGACAAGGCCCAGCAGCAGAACGCCGCTGACGCCGCGCAGAAGCAGGACGCCGCGCAACAGGCCCAGCAGGCCGCCGACC
>JACDGQ010000606.1 GCA_013821615.1 Planctomycetota bacterium | reverse complement strand
AGCCGCGCCTGTTCGCCATCGTCGCCGCGGCGCCGCTCGAGCGCGGTGACGCGGTGGCTGCACACCTCGAGGCGCTCGCGCGCCTGCCCCTGGTGCGCGGCGTGCGGCGCCTGCTCCAGGATGAGCGCGAGCCCGGCTTCTGCCTGCGTCCAGATTTTCAGCGTGGCATCGACCAGCTCGCCGCCCATGGCTTCAGCTTCGACATCTGCATCCGCCACTGGCAGCTCGCCGACGCGGTCGCCATGGCCGAGCGCTCGCCGCAGGTGCGCTTCGTGCTCGACCACCTCGGCAAGCCCGACATCCGCGCCGGCCTGCTCGACCCGTGGCGCGCGCAGCTGCGTGCCTTCGCGCAGCTGCCCAACACCTGGTGCAAGCTCAGCGGCCTGGTCACCGAGGCCGACCACCGCGCCTGGCGGCCCGAGCAGATCGCGCCCTACCTCGACCACGCGCTGGCCTGCTTCGCGCCGGAGCGCCTGATGTTCGGCAGCGACTGGCCGGTGGTGCTCGAAGCCGCCGCCTGGGCGCGCTGGTACGCGTTCGTCGACGGGGCGATCTCCGCCCTGCCGGCGGCAGCGCGCGCCGGGATCCTCGGCGGCAATGCGCGCGCCTTCTACCAGCGCACGCCCACCGGCCTGGAGCCGGTGGCGAGTGGCGCGCCCTACAATCCCAGCCGCGAGCGCAGCAGCTCGCGCTCGTAGCCCAGCTCCTTGGGCATGCGCGCGCCGAGCAGGGTGAAGAGCTCCTCCTGCATCGCCAGTTCGCGCTCCCATTCCTGGTGGTCGATGCGCTGCGCCTGGTCGAGGCGCTCGTGCGGGTAATCCTTCAGGCCGGCGAGGTCGATCTCCTGCGGGCCGGGCAGCCAGCCGAGCGCGGTCTCCTCGCCGATGGCGCGGCCGTGGCAGCGGTCGACGATCCACTTGAGCACGCGCATGTTGTCGCCGAAGCCCGGCCACATGAACTTCCCGGCCGCGTCCTTGCGGAACCAGTTGACGTGGAAGATGCGCGGCGGGTGCGCGAGCTTCTTGCCGACGTCCAGCCAGTGGCCGAAGTAGTCGCCCATGTGGTAGCCGCAGAACGGCAGCATCGCCATCGGGTCGCGGCGCACCTGGCCGACGGTGCCGGCGGCGGCGGCGGTCATCTCGCTGCCCATCATCGCGCCCAGGTAGACGCCGTGCGCCCAGTTGAAGGCCTGCATCACCACCGGGAAGGTGGTGGCGCGACGGCCGCCGAAGATGATCGCGCTGATCGGCACGCCCTGGGGATCGTTGGCCTCGCTGGCCAGTCCGGGATTGTTGGTCATCGGCGCGCAGAAGCGGCTGTTGGGGTGGGCGGCCTTGGTGGTGCTGGACGGCGTCCACGGCTGGCCCTGCCAGTCGGTCAGCGCCGCGGGCGGCGCGCCCTTGCCCTCCCACCACACGTCGCGCTCGGGGGTCAGCGCGACGTTGGTGTAGATGGTGTCCTTGGCGATGGTGTCCATCGCGGTCGGGTTGGTGGTGACGTTGGTGCCAGGGGCGACGCCGAAGTAGCCGTTCTCGGGATTGATGGCGTAGAGCCGGCCGTCCGCGCCCGGCTTCATCCACGCGATGTCGTCGCCGACCGTCCAGATCTTCCAGCCTTTGTACTGCTCGGGCGGGATCATCATCGCGAAGTTGGTCTTGCCGCAGGCGCTCGGGAAGGCGGCGGCGACGAAGGTCTTCTCGCCGCTCGGGGACTCCACGCCCATGATCAGCATGTGTTCTGCCAGCCAGCCCTCGCGGTTGCCCAGCCACGAGCCCAGGCGCAAGGCCAGGCACTTCTTGCCGAGCAGCACGTTGCCGCCGTAGTTGGAGTTGGTCGAGATGATGGTGTTGTCCTGCGGGAAGTGCGCGATCCAGCGCTCCGCCGGGTCGATGGCCAGGGTGCAGTGCAGGCCGCGGGTGAAGGCACCGGTGTCGCCGAGCTCGGCCCAGGCGACGCGGCCCATGCGCGTCATCACGCGCATGCTCAGCACCACGTACGGCGAGTCGGTCAGTTCGATGCCGACCTTGGTCAGCGGACTGCCGGGCGGCCCCATCAGGTACGGGATCACGTAGAGGGTGCGCCCACGCATGCCGCCCGCGGCCAGCGCGCGCAGCTTGGCGTACATCGTCGCCGGCTCCATCCAGTGGTTGGTCGGGCCGGCCTCGGCCTTGGTCGGCGTGCAGATGAAAGTGCGGTCCTCGACGCGCGCCACATCGTTGGGGTTGGAGCGGTGATAATAGCAGCCGGGCATGCGCTCCTGGTCGAGGGGCAGCAGCACGCCGTCGGTCACCGCCTGGGCGGTCAGGCGGGTCTTCTCGGCCTCGGAGCCGTCGCACCAGTGGACCTGGGCGGGGGTGCACAGCGCGACGATCTCGGCGATCCACTTGAGCGCTTCAGCGTGGCGTGTGGCCGTGGTCTTCGGCAGAGCAGCGTGCGTCGGTTCCATGGCTTTACCCCTGGGAGAGGGTGGGGGACGCCCGGTCCCGCGTCAATGATCCGCGGAACCGCAGTTTTTGCCGCTTGACGGATCATATTGGCAGCTGAGGCGATACAGCTTCCGGGGCTGCGGATGCCTGGGCACGTCGGGCGCTGCGCAGGGCTTGCGGCGCCCGCTGGAATCCTGGCACGACCGGGTGGCTCGCGAGCGCTCGCGGTCCGCCGGCGACTAGGGCACCACCGCATCGGTGACCACCGCGACGGATTTCGCGACGTCGCCCGCGGCGACCTCCTCGAGCAGGTCGACGCCCACCGGGGTCTCGGCGCGCAGGTGCACGCGCGGCGCGGCCAGGGTGGCGG
>JACDGQ010000605.1 GCA_013821615.1 Planctomycetota bacterium | reverse complement strand
CTTCTCCTCCGCCCGCGCTGCCGCCGGGTCTCATGCTCGACGGCGACGGCCGCGTGCACGGCACGCCCACTGCGCCTGGTGCCGTCCCCATCCCAGTAGTCGTCCAGGACGCGGCCGGCACCAGCATCAGCGGCAGCATCGCGCTGACCGTCATCCCCGCCCCCGCGATCACCACGCGCGCGCTGTCCGAAGCCATCCTCGCCCAGGACTACCAGGCCGATCTGGCCAGCGTCGGGCTCGACGCGCCGCACTGGCGCATCAGCGGCCTGCCCGACGGCCTGGCGCCCGGGCGCACGCACGGCGCGACCGCCACCATCGTCGGTTCGCCGCTGCACGCCGGCACCGTCACCGTGCACCTCGTCGCCGATGACGGCACGCGCTCGGCGCAGGCCGATCTGCAGCTGACGGTGAGCGACGCCTTCGCGCCCGACGCCGCGGTGCTGCCGCCGGCCACCGCCTGGGCGCCTTACCGCCACCAGCTCGGCGTGCGCGGTCCGGTCCAGGCCTATCATTGGAGCGCGGCGCCGCTCGCCGGCCTGACGCCCTCCACCGACGGCCTGGTCGGCGGCACGCCCGAGCAGCCCGGCGACCAGGCCCTGGCCGTTACCATCGCCGCCGCGGACGGACGCAGCCGCAGCAGCACCGTGACCGTGCCGGTCAACCCGCCGCCGGTGATCGAGGAGCCGCAGCCGATCGAACTGACGCGCGGCGCAGCGGTGGTGCGGCCGCTGAAGCTCAGCGGCGGCACCGCGCCGTTCACCTGGAGCGTCATCGAAGGCGCATTGCCCAAGGGTCTGCGCCTGGATCCCGACGGCACCCTGCGCGGCGCGGTCGGCGAACCGGCCAAGACCGAGGTGACCTTCGCCGCCAGCGACCGCTGGCAGGCCGCGACGCGGCAGAAGGTGACCCTCAACGTCAAGGAGGCCGAGAAGAAGGATCAGGATCAGCAGCAGGACCAGGCCAAGCAGGATCCCAAGGACGGCGAGAAGAAGCAGGACGGCAAGGACGGGAAAGACGGCAAGGACGGGAAAGACGGCAAGGACGGGAAGGACGCGAAGGATCAGTCCAAGGAGGGCAAGGATGGGAAGGACAGCAAGGACGGCAAAGACGGCAAAGACGGCAAAGACGGGAAGGACGACCAGCAGGCCAAACAGGACGGCAAGAATCCCGGCGACGATCCCAAGAAGCCCGACCCGCAGAGCGGCGGCAAGGACCCGAAGCCGGGCGACGGCAAAGCCGGCGATCAGGGCAAGGACCAGGCCGCGCAACCGCCCGGCAAACAGCCCGGAGCGCATGACCAGCTCAGCGGAGGTGGGAAGGACAAGGACCAGCAGAAGGACAAGGATGACAGCCAGGATCAGGCTGCCGCGGCAAACGGCGGCGCGCAGGCCGGCAACGATCCGGCGCACGATCTGAAGCAGGCGGCGGCCGACCGCTGGCTCGATCAGCTGCCCAAGGAGAACCGTGGCGCCCTGCGCATGCAGCTGCTGGACGGCAGCGGCGCGCGCGCGCAGAAGGGCAAGGCGTGGTGAAGCGCATGCCCCGCGCCATCCGCCACGGGCTCGTCGAGTTGCTCGCGGTGCTCGGCCTCGCTGGCCTGGACGCGGCCGAGGCGAAGCTCGAACTGCCGGATCCGCTGGTGCCCGGTGTGGTGCTGCAGGGCACGATCCAGGTCGAGGACGCCACCACACGCGTCACCAACGTCGCCCTGCCGCCGGTCGCCGGCCTGGAATGGCAGGTGCAGCAGGGCGGCATGCAGGCGGTGCGCAGCGTCAATGGCGTGGTCACGCGCAGCGAGACCGTGCGCCTGGCGGTGCGCGCGCAGATGGCCGACACCTTCCGCATCCCGGCGGTGACGGTGACGCTCGCCGACGGCAGCACCATCACCACCACGCCGGTGACGGTGACCGCCAGCGCGGCGAACCAGAATCTGCAGGGCGATGCCTTCGCCGAGACCGCCTTCGAGCCACCGGCGATCGTCGCCGGAGAACCGACCACCCTGGTCTACCGCATCTACCTGCGCCAGAACAACGACAAGCCGCGCGCGCTGCGCCAATGCGATCTCGCGCCTCCGGCCGGGGCGCTGCCGCTGGGCGAGCGCAGCGAGAGCGAGGGGCAGACCTGCGACGCACGCGGCAATCCCTGGCGCATCCGCACCTTCCGCTGGCCGCTGACCTGGGCCCTGCCGGGCACCTACCAGGCGGGTGGACAGCAGGGCTACGTGATCTGCCGCCAAGACTTCTTCGGCCAGCTCTCGCCGATCGCTGATCGCACGGTGGCGATCAGGCCCGCGACGCTGACCGTGGCCGCCCTACCCGAGGCCGGTCGGCCGGCGGACTTCAACGGCCTGTTCGGCCCGCTCACCATCACCGCCGCCCTCGAGCGCCCGCGCATCGCCAGCGG
This sequence comes from Planctomycetota bacterium, assembly GCA_013821615.1. GTDB lineage: Bacteria > Planctomycetota > UBA11346 > UBA11346 > UBA11346 > BOG-1363. The sequence continues at coordinate 399 of JACDGQ010000605.1, read as the reverse complement.
CGAGGGCACGGTGCTGATGGTGACCATCGATGGCCGCCAGACCGAACTCATCACCCGGCCCGTGCTCGCCGTCCCGGCCGGCATGAAGGCCTATCCCAAGGACGATGACGAGCCCGCGCACGGCACCGCCGCCGCACGCGACCAGCGCCCGCTCAACGCAGTGCCGGGACCGCATCAGCGCAGCTTCCGCTGGGACCTCGTCCCCGACCGCGCCGGCGAGTTCAGCCTGCCCGCGCTGACCCTCGCCTATTTCGATCCGGGCAGGCGCGCCTACGACCACGCGCACGGCCCGGAGCTGACCCTGACCGTGCTCCCCGGGCGGGCAGCGAACGTGTCGATCACCGGCAAACCGCTCGGCGAGACTGCCGCAGCGGCCGCCACCCCGCAGCTGCTGCTGCC
>JACDGQ010000037.1 GCA_013821615.1 Planctomycetota bacterium | reverse complement strand
CCGTCGCTGCCGCGCCTACTTGATGGCGGCGCTGGTCGCTTCGATCACCGCCGACGGCAGGGGGAAGTAGCCGTCCTTGACGACGATCTCCTGGCCCTGCTTGGCGAGCACGAATCTGATGAATTCGCCGACCAGCGGATCGAGGGGCTGGCCCGGCTTCTTGTTCACGTACACATACAGGTAACGTGAGAGCGGATACTTGCCGTTCAGGCAGTTCTCGTAGGTGGGCTCGATGAAATCGCCGCCCTTGTCGGCAAGCGGCAGCGCGTGCACGCTGGAGGTGACGTAGCCGATGCCCGAGTAGCCGATCGCGGCGATATCGCTGGCGACGCCCTGGACGACCGCCGAGGAACCCGGCTGCTCCTTGACCGTCGACTTGTAGTCGCCCTTGCTCAGGGCGTGCTCCTTGAAGTAGCCGTAGGTGCCCGAGGCGCTGTTGCGCCCGAACAGCGACACCGGCTTGCCCGCCCAGTCGGCGAGGCCGAGGTCGCCCCAGGTCGCCGCGTTCTTGCCGCCGCGCTTCAGGGTGCTCGAGAAGATGCTGTCGATCTGGGTCAGGCTCAGGCCCTTGATCGGGTTGTCCTTGTGCACGAACACCGCGAGCGCGTCGATGGCGACCTTGATCTCGGTCGGCTTGTAGCCAAACTTCTTCTCGAAGGCGTCGATCTCGGTCGGCTTCATCTGGCGGCTCATCGGCCCGAGCTGGGCGGTGCCTTCGATCAGCGCGGGCGGCGCCGTGGTCGAGCCCTTGCCCTCGATCTGGATGACGACGTTGGGGTAGAGGCCCTGGAAGGTCTCGGCCCAGTAGGTCATCACGTTGTTGAGCGTGTCCGAGCCGATCGAGTTGAGGTTGCCGGCGATGCCGGGCACGGTCTGGTAAGCCGCGATCTTCTCATCGACGACCACCTCGGCGCGCAGAGCGGTCAGGCCGCTGGCCAGGCACAGCGCGGCGGTGGCCACGGTGCGGAGGGGAAGGGTGAACTGGGTGAGCAATGCGCGCATTGCCGGCTCCTGGGGTTGGTTTGATGGCCGTCAATGTGGGTGCGATTGTGAAGATTGGTTGAAGATTGGGTCAGAAGGTCCGGAGGTCCGGAAGTCCGGAAGTCCGGAAGTCGGATGCATGCAAGCCATTGGTGTTTTCTGCTTTGCCTGGGAAATTCATGGGCGTTGCGAGAGCGCGCCGACGCCGCGCCACGAGACTTCCGGACTTCCGGACCTCCGGACTTCCGGACCCGCTCCCGGTTTGCGTCCGATGAAGCGGTAATAGGGCGCCGTGATCCCGGGCAGGTAGGGTACGCTGCCGCGGCACTCGCTGAGCGCGACCGGCAGGGTGCGCGTCAGCAGATAGGGAAGGTGGTCGGGGCTGGGGAAGACGCCGTCGTGGGCGAACCACCACGGCCAGAAGTGGCGGGTGAGGCCGCCTTGCGGCTGGCACTGCGGCGGCGGGTCGCGTCGCGCCACGTAGAAGTCCACCACCCCGAGCAAGCCGCCCGGCTTGAGCATGGCCAGCGCATTGTCGACGGCCAGGAACCAGTCGGGGATCATGCTCAGTGAGTAGGACAGGTAGACGCAGTCGACCGGTTGAGGCGGCCGGAACAGCGCAGCGTCGGCCTCGACGCAGCGCACGTTCTCCCAGCCCTGCCGGGCGCAGCGCGCGCGCGCCTGGGTCAGCAGTGACGGGCAGAGGTCGACGATGGTCACGTCCGCGAAGGTGGCCAGGCGCGGCCCGAAGTATTCCAGGTTGCGGCCGGTGCCGCCGCCCAGCTCCACCACCGTGCCGCCCGCCGGCACCACCAGCGAGGTGAGCAGCTCCTGCCGGCCGTGCAGCAGCTTCTCGCGGAAGCGGTCGTAATCGCGCGCCTGCGGGCGGTAGAAGCCCTCCAGGCGGTCCTGCAGGCGTTCCGCGCGCGGCTGGCCGCGCAGCATGCGTGAAAGCACGGTGAGATCGCTCAGCATGGTGCGTCCTTTCGTGGTGATGGCTGTCCGCCCGTGCGAGGTGGCCTCAGCGCGGCAGGATATCGGCGATGTGGAAGCTGGCGTACGTCCCAACCCGGTCCTGGCGGTGCAGGCGCTCGGCCAGGGGGCGGTCGAAGGCCAGGTGGTCCATCAGCCGGTGGTTGGGCCCGGCGCCGGGCAGCGTCAGCGCGTCGAGGAAGCGCGGTTCGGGTGCGGCGCTGCGGAAGATCGCGCGCGCGCCGGGCGCCGCGCGGTCCAGGATCGCCGTCCACTCCTCGGCCAGCGCTTCCGGATGGTACCAGCTCATCCAGTCCATGTGGTCGAGCAGCACCAGCTTGTCGATGCGCTCGCGCGTGCCGCGCAGGAAACCGGTGATGGTGGTGGTGTGCGGTGCGATGCAGTCGGCCAGGCCGCCTTTGAGCGCGGCGAAATTCGCCGGCTTGAGGTATTCCGGGCAGCACTCGCGCGTGTAGGCGCCGCGCAGGTAGAGCGTCCAGAAGTAATTCGACCAGATCGGCAGCTGACGGAAGACGTAGTCGATCGACGTGCGGATGAAGCCGGCGATGCCGTGCTGGTGGCTGTCCTGCACCTCGCGCGCCTGGGGATAGGGCACGCCGAGCAGGCTCATGGTGGTACGCCGCGACACCGCCCAGTTCATCGGCCGGTTCCACAGCTGCGGCACCACCTCGCGGTCGTAGATCTCCTGCTGCTCGGGCAGCGAGCGCGCCAACAGCAGGCGGTCGACGCTGGCGCGCAGGCGCGGGTGGTGCTCGACCAGCGCCGCCGCCACACGCGCCACCAGCCCGGACAGCCCGAAGAAGTAGAAGCTGCGCCGCCAGCCGGAGCCGGCGAACCAGTGGATGCGGCGGTCCCAATAGCGGACCGCGAACGGCGACAGGTCGGCGCGCAGCACATCGTGGTACATCTGTTCGAAGCGCCCGCTGCGCCCGTGGCCGAACAGCGCGAAGAAGTCGTCGAAGTCGAGGCGGCGGATGCCGGCCAGCTTGAGTTCGAGCAGCGCGGTCTGGCGCGGGTTGGCGTCGACCGCGTGGATGCGCCGTGGCCCGGCCAGGGCGTAATCGAGGACGTTGCAGCCCGCGCTGGTGATGACCAGCATGGTGTCGGTGGGCGCGATGTGCAGCGCCGCGCGGTCGAGCGCGGGGTCCTCCCAGCAGGTGTTGTAGACCAGCGAGCGCCCGTACATGGCGTTGAACACGCGGTTGTGCAGGCGCTCGGCGGGAGTGGGTTGGCGCTTCACTGACGGCCCTCGGTGGTGATCCGGAATGCGGCCGGGGCAGTGCAGCCTCGCCGCTTCAGCGTGCCGATGCTGTCGGTGGTGGTCAGGGATGTATGAAGGTGGAGATAATGTTTGGTGGAATGGCTGACGGCTGGCTGCTGACGGCTCGTTATCCATGGCCACGCCCGTCATTGCTGGCGAAGAAGTCGCACAGGATGAAACGTGAAATCATTACGGAGCGCCGGTTTCACCATCAGCCATCGGGCTCGCTGGCTGTTGATGGCTCGCGCCATGGGCGCCACTCCGAGCGCTGGGGCAGGTTCCATTAAAACGCAGAAACCGGCGCAAGGCGCCGGTTTCTGCTGGCCGCCAGCCGTCAGCCGCCAGCCGTCAGCCCTCCAACATTCAGAACATCCTCGTCGGTATGAACGGCATCAGCGCCGGCCCGCGCGCGAAGATCGGCACCTTGGCCAGCTCCGCCTTGAGCCGGCGCTTGATGAACGAGCGCAGGAAGCGGTTGAAGGTGTGATGGTGCTTGAGCAGCGAGGCGTGTGGGACCTCATCACCGTTGGCGTCGTACAGCCAGTGGATCTCGCTGTGCGGGAAGAATTTCGAGGCGAGGTCGGGGCGGCAGAGGATGCTCGCGCCGGGGCCCTCGATGTTGAGCGTGTGGCGCTCCTTGCTGCCCCACAGGATCATCGTCGGCGCGCTGGTGATCGGGCCTGAGGTGCGGTTGGTGGGGTCGATCCCACGCAGGCTGGTCACGGCCAGGGTGCGGGCGATGCCGCCCTGCGGGCTGATGTTGGCGAGGGTGTGGTCGATGCGGTCGCGGATGCGGCGCTCGCCCAGGTCAGCGATGCCCTGCGGGGTCAGCAGGGCGAGCAGCGAGCGCAGGCGGCCGGTCTGCGCGCGCGGCGCCACCGAGCGGCTGGCCAGGGTCTTGAAGAAGCTGCGCCCGCGCTCGAGGGCGAGTTCAGGGTTGCCGTCGTCGCCGCGCGCGTGCTCGGAGGCGATGCCGGTCACCAGGCGGCTGAGCAGCGGCGCGAGGTCGCCGATGCAGCTCAGCGGGCTGATCAGCATCACCGCCGAGAGCGGCAGCGCCTCGCCGGCGTCGCGCGCGCGGCGCAACAGCTCCAGGCACAGGCCGCCGCCGACGCTCACCCCGACCAGCACCGGCAGCTTGCCGTCCTCGTGCGCGGCCAGGATCACGCCCTTGAGCGCGGCCAGGGTGGTGTCGAGGTCGAAACCATCGTACGGGTAGGTCACCGTGGTGCAGGTGCCGTAGGAACGCAGCATGCGCATCTGGCGCAGGAAGGTCTCCGGGCCGTCGGGTACGAGCCCGGGCACGAGCAGGAAGTGGAAGGGACCGTGGCCCGAGCTGCGGGCCAGGGTGGGCAGGTGCATGGCGGTGGATCCGGTGGTCATGGCGTGGCTCCCACGGCGGCGGCGAGGTGCGAGCAGCGGTCGAGCCCGTCGGCGATGGTGCGGTCGTTCCACGCCTGCGGCACCTTGTGCTGGCCACCGAGCTTGCCGGTCGCCGCCAGGTAGCGGTGGAAGGTGCCGGTCGGCGCCACCACCAGCTCGGGCGCGAGCAGCTGGTGACCGGCGCGGTGCGCGTCGTAGTCCAGCACCTGCGAGCGCAGGTGGTGGTCGAGGGTGGCGGTGAAGGTGCGCAGGTCCGTCGGCGGCTTGCTGAACTCGACCCACCACTCATGGCGGCCGCTGGTGCTGGCCGCGCTGGGCAGCACCGGCGCGACGTGGTAGTGGGCGACCTGCGCGCGCGTGGCGGCGCAGGCGGCGACCAGCGCGCCGTCGAGGTGCACGCCCTCGACGTGCTCGCCGAACACCGAGATGCGCGCCTTGACGCGGCCGGCGAAGTGCACCTGGCCGGGGGCCACGCCCATCACCAGGTCGCCGAGCTGGTAGCGCACCAGCCCGGCGGGCGTGGTCAGCAGCAGGCGGTACAGACCGCCGGCCTCCAGGCCTGCGGCGCCGACCACGCGCTCGCCGCCCTCCTCGGCGAACTCCAGGTAGATGCCCTGATCGGTGAGCAGCTCGAGCGGCGGCGGCGCCTTCTCGTCGAGCTGCCAGGGGCGCGCGCTGATGCCGATGAAGGCCTCGCTCGCCGGGTAGACCTCGAGCATCGCAGTCTCCGGCGCGAGGTGCTCGCGCAGGCCTGCCAGGAACGGCGTGATCGCGTGGCCGCCGTGGATGAAGGCCTTGAGTTCTGGCCAGGCGGTGCGCAGGCGGGTCAGTCCGCGCTCCTGGCAGATGCGCTCGAACAGCATCAGGCACCAGCTCGGGATCCCCGAGACCAGGCGCACGTCGCGGTTGGCGCAGCGCTTGGCGATCAGCGCGAGCTTGCGCTCCCAGTCCGCCTCGAGGGCGATCTCCAGGCCGGGCTCGTAGTAGGGCTGCAGCCAGCCCGGGATGCGCATCGCGGTGATTCCCGAGAGGTCGCCGCTGGGGATGCCGTGGGCATTCGGGGTCAGCGCGGTCGAGCCGCCGAGCATCATCATCTGCCCATCGAGCAGGCCGCTGCCGGTGCAGGCGGCGATGCGCGAGAGCGCGGCGGCGCCGCAGCGCGCATGGTGGTCGAGCAGCGCCTTGCTCTGCGGGATGTAGCGTTCACCTGCCTTGCCGGCGCTGGTCGTGCCGCTGGTCTGGGCGAGCGCCAGCGCTGCGCCACGGAACAGCACGTCGCGTTCGCCACCCCCGACGCGCGCGATCAGCGCCGCGTGGTCGCCATAGCTCGAGACCGGGACCTGGGTGCGGAAGGCCTCGGTCAAGCGGTGGTCGCGCGGCAGGCGGTCGAGGGCGAAGTGCCTGCCCACCGCCAGGGGGGCCGCTTGGGTGACGATGCGCCGCAGGATGCGCGCCTGCGCCGCGGCGATGGCCGCCGCGCCCTTGGGCCTGCGGTCGACCAGCGACAGCAGGGGCAGGAGCAGGCGGGCGACACTGCGGTGCAGCATTGGGGATGATCCGTAGTGGCAGCCGGTGAAGATCCGAGCAGCCCGAGTATGTGTTTTTGGCGAACGCGGAGGCTAGCGGCCTTCGTGCGCAGGTCCAACTCCGACCCAGGGGTGCGGTGTCGGCGGTGGGTCGGGACTTGACCGCGCGCAGCCGGTCTTCCGTCAGCCGCGAGGCCTGGATGCGACCACCGCCCGGCTGGGGTCTTCACGGTCGGGACCGGCCTGCGCAGGCCACCCATGCATCCCATGGAAGCCCAGTCCCGCACGGCGCATGCATGCTCGGATCTTCATGTCGCGCTCATCCGCTCTTCGCACTGCCGGCCATGCTCGCCGTATCCTGGAGCCCGGATCCACCCATCAGCCAGAGGCGGTGACCATGCGCACGTTCCCCACTGTCCGCCACTGGGACCAGGCCACCAGCCTGTACCTGAACCGCATCAACCACGCGTGGACCGGCGGCCTGTTCGCCGTGGTCAGCAGGCTCGGCGACGGCTGGGCGTGGTTCGCGCTGATCATCAGCCTGCCCGGCCTGTTCGGCTGGCGGGCCGGCTTCACCGCGCTGCTGATGCTCGCCAACGGCGCGGTCTGCACCGCGCTGTACAAGTGGATGAAGCAGCGCATCCACCGGCCGCGCCCCTGCGACGCCGGCCTGGTCCTGCACCTGACGGTGGCGCCGCTCGACCGCTTCAGCTTTCCGTCCGGACACACCCTGCACGCGGTGTCCTTCACCATCGTCGCCTGCGCATTCCATCCGGTGCTGGCCTGGGTGCTGGTGCCGTTCACGGTGCTGGTGGCGATGTCGCGGCTGGTGCTCGGTCTGCACTACCCGAGCGATGTGCTGGTCGGCGCTGCCCTGGGCAGCCTGGTCGCCGTGCTGACCGTGGCCCTGGCGGGGGCCCTGGGCATGGGGCAGTGATGCGTCGTACCGTCGACATCGTGGTGATCTCCGACGTCCACCTCGGCACCCAGGCCTGCCGCGCCGAGGAGCTGCTCGCCTACCTCAAGTCGATCTGGCCCGGCCGCCTGGTGCTGAACGGCGACATCATCGACATGCAGCAGTTCCGCCGTGGGTTCTGGCCCGACGCCCACACCAAGGTGGTGCGCCGCATCCTCAAGTTCGCCGCCGGCGGCGTCCCGGTGTTCTACGTCACCGGCAATCACGAGGCCACTCTGCGGCGCTATTCCAACAGCGGTTTCGATTTTGGCCGCATCCAGCTGGTCGACCGCCTGGAGTGGGATCTGGACGGCCAGCGCACGTTGATATTCCACGGCGACGCCTGTGATCGCAGCATCGACCGCATCGCCTGGCTGGCCGCCCTCGGCAGCTGGGCCTACGACCGCGTCGAGCAGTTCGGCAACCAGCTCAACCGCGTGCGCCGCTGGTTCGGCGCGCGGCCGATCTCGCTGACCAACCGCGTCAAGCGCCGCATCGTCCAGGCCACCGCCTACATCGCGCGCTTCGAGCAGGCCTGCGCCGCCCATGCGGTGCGTGCGCGCTGCGACGCCGTGGTGTGCGGGCACATCCACCAACCCGCGCAGCGCACCATCGCGGTCGGCGCCGAGCGCCCGACCTACCTCAATTCCGGCGACTGGGTGGAGAACTGCTCGGCCCTCGAGTACCAGCGCGGCATCTGGCACCTGGTCACCTACGACGACCTCGCCGCGCGCGGTCTGGTGATCGAGGGACGGACGGAGGAGACGCGCGCGGTGGTGTAGCGGCTTCGCCGCGGAGGGGGGAAGGGGGAGGCAGGAGGGTGGGAGGGGGGAAGTGAAGAAGGATGGCAGATTCGAGAGTGACGGCAGTCGGGGTGATGCCCTGGCCGCCTCATTCAGTCGACCTTCTTCCCTCCCACCCTCTGGCTGCCCCCTTCTTCCCTTCTTCACACTTCCTCCATCCACGATTCATGCGCGCCGTCACAGTCGCGCCCACCCAGGAGAATCCATGATCCGTTTCGCGTCCCTTGCCGCTTTCGCGCTGTTCGCCACCGCCTGCTCCGACGCCCCGCGCCAAGCCGGCGGCGAATACGGCAAGCTCGGCTCCTATTCCGAGAGCGGGGCCTTCTCGCCGTTCTACGCCGAAGAGGTCAAGGATGGCCGCGTCTACGTCTTCGGCACCGTCGCCAGCCACGACAAGTTCGTGAAGACCAACGAGGTCGACATCACCAAGTTCAAGACCTACATCGGTCTCGGACCGCACCGCGAGACCACCATCGTGCAGGTCGACAAGGATGTGCCGCAGATGACGCCGCGCCTGGTCAGCCACTTCCAGGAGCGCTGGCCCAAGGTGGCCGCGCCCGCCGCCGCGGCGGTTCCCACTGCGGATGCAGCGACGACTGCCGAAAAGAAGTAACGTCCCACGCGCCTCAGCGCGCCAGAACGCCGCATCTGAATAGCCTACCGCGATGCGGTAGGCTATTCCGTTTTCAGAGGTCACCCGCTGCCTGCAGGCGCGCAGCGCAGGCCGCAGTGAACCCGAGGTGGAAACAACGACGCACGGCATGGTGTTCGCCATGCCGTGCGTCATCAAACGTTCGACCCCCGCATCGCTGCGAGGGTCCCTGGCGTCCCGGCGGTCCGGATACGCGCTCTCAATGGGTATCGCTCAGAAGTTGATCTGCTGCTGCAGGCGGACGATGTCGGCCTTGCCGCTGCCATCCTCGGCGGTCCAGTGCTGGTAGGCCAGCTGGGTCTTGATGGCGTGGCCGTTCCAGTAGCAGTTCACGCCGATGTCCCACTGGTTGCCCGAGCCGCCGTTGTCCGGACCGCTGCCGTAGGTCGACTTCTCGCTCGTGACCGCGCCCGCGACCGTCGAGCTCTTGACGTTGTCGATCTTGGAATAGCGGATGGCGGGCTCGATGAAGACGCCGGACACCGGGATGGCGTAGGCGACCTGGACGTCCCAGAACTGGCCCTTGACGGTGTTGTTGCTGACCACCGAGGTGGTGTTGTTGGCCTGGGTCTTCGCCGACTTCTCGCGGAACTCGGCCACCGCGGTGATCTGGTTCCAGTGGAACAGCAGGTCCGGGCCGAACTGCGTGTTGGACACGTAGTTGTAGGTGCCGTTCGCCGCATCGGTGATCGCACCGTTGGCGGCGGCGGCCTGGTTGTTGCCGTTGGTGATGCCCTCATCCACCTGGTAGTCGAAGCCCAGCACCAGGCCCTGGCCTTCCTTGCCCGCGAACGACTCGGTGCGCTTGGCGATCATCCAGTCGGCGCCAGGGGCGATCTCGATACGGCCCGAGTAGAACATGCCGTTCTTGCGTGACTGCGCGTCGGCATCCTTGACGCCGGTCGAATTGTTCTGCAGGTCCACGCCGACGTTCAGGAAGGGTGCGCTGACGAGGTAGCCGAGGCCGGGGTTGCGCGCCTGGCCACCGTCGGCCAGCTGCTTGCAGATCGAGTCGCTGGGGAAGAGGAACGTCGACGAGCTGGTCGCCGACTCGGAGTGGAACGCCTTCTGCAGACCCATCGAGATGGTTCCGGTGACGCTGTCGCCGATCTTGTCGATGCGCTGGATGTAGGCGTAGTAGAGCTGCAGGTTGCGGTTCTGGGTGCTCTCGCTGTCCTTGGCGAAGCCGGCGACGCGGTCCTGGTTGTCCGAGCGGATGATCATCTGCCCGGCCCAGTTGTCGCCATACTTGAAGCTGGTGCCGAAGCGCACGCGGCGCTCATCGAAGCGCGCCTCCTCGGCGCGACCGTTCTGTCCACGGATCGGGTCGAAGCTGCCGCCGGTGGCGTTGTCGGCCTTGTTGTACAGCGAGACGCGGGCCTGGACGTTCAGCTTCAGGGAGACGCTCAAGCCCTCCGCCTCGTCCTTGACCGAGACGGCATGGACGGCCGGGATCGCGGCGCCCATGAGGGCCAGGATCGAAAGGGTTCTGACGGGGTGCTTCACGATGATCTCCTTGGGGGTAAGGGAAGATTCCCTGGGTAATGGGGCGGGATCCTCATGCCCATCGTGAAGGAAATGTGAAGGGGGGGTTGGTATTTGGGATGGCCGCGCCTGCCGCGGGAAAATGACTCTGCGCAAAAGTCAGCTGTGCATCACGGAGCCCAACATGCGTGCTTCACGAGAGCGGCGTTGCGCCACCATCACCCGGACTGGGAAATCCCGCATCAGTCTGCCGTCGACCGTGCGCTCTCCCGGATTTTCTGCTGCCATGTTCCGCGCCGCCCCGCAGTGGCGTCAGCGTTCGCCGCGACACCCGGCTTCCGCTCGCGATCTCGCGGAACGCTGAACAACGAGATACCGCCCATCCCTGCAAACGCGAACACCCCGGCGTCTCCGCCGGGGTGCGTCGTGCGTCGGTGGCGACCGCAGGTTCAGGGCAGCGGCTTGGGGCCCTGGCCGATGTGCGGGTGGGCCGAGCCCTTGTAGATCTTGAGGCGCTTGAGCTGGTGGCGGCCCTGGATGGTCTTGGGCAGCATGCGCTTCACCGCGAGGTAGATGACGTCCTCGGGCTTCGACTGGTGCATGACGCCGAGCGGGATTTCCTTGATGCCGCCGATGAAGCCGCTGTGGAAGCGATAGAGCTTCTTCTCGAGCTTCTTGCCGGTGAATTCCAGACCCTCGACGTCGGTGACGACGACGTAGTCGCCGGCATCGGTCTGCGGGGTCCAGTTGGGCTTGAGCTTGCCCATCAGCGCCACCGCGATGCGGGTGGCGAGGGGGCCGAGGATCTTGCCCTTGGCGCTGGCGAGGTGCCAGGCGCGGGCGACTTCTTCGGACTTGACGAACGTGGTCTGCATGGAGATCTCAGCGGGGGTGCGGGGCGGTCGGCGGAATTTGGAAAGGCCGGGAAGATAGGGGCTTGCCGGCGCAGGTCAAGCGGGACAGGGGTCGAAACCGATCCCCGTCGCGAAAGCTCAGACCTTGAGGGTCAGGTAACCGGCTTCGATCTCCTTGACGATGAGGTCGATCTTGTCCCAGTTCTTCTCATTCGCGGGCGGAGCGACCATCGGCGGCTGGCCGTTGTTGAGCTCCTTCATGCGACGGTTGATCATGGTGACGAAATTGTAGTAACCGCCGACCTTGGCGATGGCTTCGGCGTATTGGGTGTTGGCCAGTGTCATGCCGGTGTCCTGAGGGTTGCGCAAAAAGCGGGCCCTCATGTAACCGCTTTCTGGAGCACGTCAATGCGTGAAGAGGCAAAGGCCTGGAGGGGAGAAGGGGAAGGCAAGAGGGTGGGAGGGAAGAAGTCGAAGACAGAGTGGGGGAACAGAGCGGAGCAGAGGTCGCAATCGCCGGTCCCTGCTCTCCGGGACGGGAACCCATGTCCTTGTCCTCCGGGTCCTTCCGCCCTTCTTCCCGCCCACCCTCCTGCCTTCCCCTTCTCCCCTCCTCCGTTAGAGTCCGCCTCCCCCGGTCCGGGCGCCCTCGGCGCCGCGCCGGCGGCGAAGGGACCGCGCGTGACCGACTCAGCCAACAACACCCTGGCCTACCTCAATGGCGTCTGGAAACCGCTGAGCGAGTGCGTGGTGCCGATCAACACCCACGCCCTGCAGTACGGCACCGGCTGCTTCGAGGGCATCCGCGGGTACTGGGACGGCCAGCGCGTGAACCTGCTCTTCCTGCGCGAGCACTTCCAGCGCCTGGCGCGCAACGCCAGCCTGCTGCTGATGCAGGCGCCGAGCGTCGACGAGATGTGCGCCATCGCCACCGAGGCGGTGCGCACCAACGCGCCCAAGGGCAACATCTACCTGCGCCCGGTGGTCTACAAGAAGGGCACCACCCTCGGCCCGGTGCTGGCCAACGTGCCGGACGGCTACATGTGCTACCTGCAGATGCTGGACAGCTACTTCACCGGCGAGCGCGGGCTGAACGTCTGCGTGTCGTCCTGGCGGCGGCTCTCGGACAACAGCATCCCGACGCGCACCAAGGCCACCGGCGGCTACCTCAACAGCGCCCTGGCCAAGAGCGAGGCGCTGCTCAACGGCTACGACGAGGCGATCTTCCTCAACGACCGCGGCCAGGTCTGCGAAGGCTCGGCCGAGAACATCTTCCTGCTGCGCGACGGCGCGCTGCACACGCCCGATCGCACCGCCGACATCCTCGAGGGCATCACCCGCCACGGCATCTTCGAGCTCGCCAAGGAACTCGGCATCGCGGTGATCGAGCGCCCGGTGGCGCGCACCGAACTCTACATCGCCGACGAGGTCTTTCTGGTCGGCACCGGCTGCCAGGTCACCTACGTGCGCTCGATCGACAAGCGCGTGATCGGCGACGGCAACCGCGGCCCGCTCACCGCGCGCCTGCAGCAGGCCTACGAGGACGCGGTCTACGGCCGCAACCCGGCCTACCGCGGCTGGCTCACCCCGGTCTGAGGTCGAGGAGCGGATAGCGGACAGCGGACAGCCCACAGCGGACAGCCTGATAAAACAGGAGGCGCGGAGCCGCGGAGGCGAGAGGAGGCGAGCGCGGCAAGGCCTCAGGTGCCCGCATCCGGCTTGGCGAAGCTGTCTGCTCGAGCCGGTTCGTCCTCATCCGATCTCCGCGGCTCCGCGCCTCCTGTTCTATCCGGCTGTTCTACCCGACTGTCCGCTCCGTCCCATTCGTATCAACGGGCGGACGCGAGGTCGCGGTTCATCGCGTCGAGTGCGCCGCGCGCCGCGCCGGCCCAATCGCTGGCCATCGGCTTTTGCCATGCGGCGATGATGCCGCGGCTGGAGTTGACCAGCACACCGCCACCGTCGTTGCGCGCGCCGGCGAGCGCATCGGCGGCGCTGCCGCCCTGGGCGCCGTAGCCCGGGACCAGGAAGAGCGTCTCCGGCATCAGCCGGCGCAGACGCCGAGCCTGCTCGGGATAGGTGGCGCCGACCACCGCGCCGACGTCGGTCAGGCCGCAGCGGCCGGTGCGTCCGCGGCCCCACTCGGCGACCAGCTGGGCCATCAGCTCCATCGTGGCCGTGGCCGGTTCCGCCGCGCCGCTGCGCTGCACGCCGGTGGCGAGCGGCACATCCTGGAGGTCGCCCGAGGAAGGATTGCTGGTCTTCACCAGCACGAACACGCCGGTGCCCGGCGCGCCCAGGAAGGGCTTCACGCCGTCGACGCCGAGGTAGCCGTTGATGGTCAGCCAGTCGGCGTCCATGCCGCGCAGCGCTGCGCCACCCAGGCCGGGCGCGGCACCGAGATAGGCCTGCTGGTAGTGCTCCGCAGTCGAGCCGATGTCGCCGCGCTTGGCGTCCATGATCACCGGGATGGCCAGGCGCCGCGCCTCGGCGACGGTCTCTGCCAGGCATTGCACGCCGGCGGCGCCGTAGGCCTCGTAGCAGGCCGCCTGCGGCTTGACCGCGGCGCACGCGCCGGCGACCGCGGCGAGCAGGCCGCGGTTGAAGGCCAGGAAGG
>JACDGQ010000604.1 GCA_013821615.1 Planctomycetota bacterium | reverse complement strand
AGTACCGCCTGCGCGGCGCCGCGCGCGACCACCGCTGGATCCAGGAGCGCGCCAAGCCGCTCTACCATAAGGACCAGACCTTCGCAGGCTACATCGGTTCGTGCACCGACATCACCGAGATCAAGCTGGTCGAGGAGAATCTGCAGCGCCACCGCGACCATCTCAACCGCCAGCTGCACTTCGCCGGCACGCTCAACCGCATGACCCAGGCGATCACCGGCCTGGACGGCAGCCACGGCATCCTCGACGCCCTGGCACGCATCCTCGGCGAGGCCCTGGCCATCGAACGCTGCCTGATCGTCGAGGTCTCGCTGGCGCGGCGCCTCGCGCTGCGCTGCGCCGAATGGCGTAGCCCGGCCTGTCCGCCGGCCGGGCAGGCAGCCAGCGACTTCCACATCGACGTGTTCCCGGAAACCCTGCGCCACCTGTGGGAGATGCGCGCCGCCCTGGAGTCGCACGCCGACCATCCCAACCCGCGCTTCGCCAGCGAAGGCAGCGCGACCCTGCTGCACCAGCGCCAGGGCATCCGCAGCCTGCTGTGGTACCCGTTCGGCTTTCGCGCCGACGGCTTCTCGCTGTTCATGCTCGACCACTTCTCTGAGCAACGTGCCTGGGGTACCGACGAGCGCCACTTCCTCGAGGCGGTCGCCAATCAGGTCAACCTCGCCCTGCAGAAGATCCGCATCGTCGCAGCGCGCGCCGAGGCCGAGGAGGCGCTGCGCCGCTCCCTGCAGATGGAGGCGATGAGCCGGCTCGCCGGCGGGGTGGCCAACGATTTCAACAACCAGCTCACCGCGATCAGCGGCCATGCCGGCCTGCTCCGCGATGGGCTGGCCGGGCACGACCCGCTGCGGCGCCATGTCGACGCCATCCGCACCGCCAGCGAGCGCGCCAGCACCACCACGCGCCAGCTGCTCGCCTTCAGCCGCAGCCAGGTCACCCAGCTCGCCGACGTCGATCCCACGACCCTGCTCGACATTCTCGGCCGCACCTTGCGCCCGCTGCTCGGCGAGGACGTGGCCCTGGTCATCGCCGCCGAGCCGGGCCCGGGCATGCGCGCGGACGCACGACAGCTGGAGTCGGCCCTGATCAACGTCGCGATCAACGCGCGCGAGGCGATGCCGACGGGCGGTACCGTGAGCATCTCGACCAGCACGGCCACCCTCGACCGCGAGACCGCGCAGCGCCATGGCGTCGCGTCCGGCACCTTCGTCTGCATCCAGGTCGCGGACACCGGTGTGGGCATGGACCAGGCGACCCTGGCCAGCGTCTTCGAGCCCTACTTCAGCACCAAGCAGCCCGGTGGCACCGGTTTCGGCTTATCCTCTGCGCACGGCCAGGTGGCGGCCATGGGTGGCTTCATCACCCTGGTCAGCTGCCCCGGACGCGGCACCACGGTGTCGATCTGGCTGCCGAGCGCCGGACTGGGCACTGTGGAGAAGGCCGGCCACCGGCCCACCACCCTCCTTCCCATCAGCGGCGGCGGCAGCGAGACCGTGTTGGTG
The DNA here is from genome assembly GCA_013821615.1 of Planctomycetota bacterium. Classification (GTDB taxonomy): domain Bacteria; phylum Planctomycetota; class UBA11346; order UBA11346; family UBA11346; genus BOG-1363. Next base: position 1,308 of record JACDGQ010000604.1, on the reverse strand, counting down.
GTCGAGGATGAGCCGGCGGTGCTCGACCTGGTGCGGGACACCCTGCACCACGCCGGCTACCACGTGCTGGCCGCGCAGCACGCGCAGGAAGCCGAGCGCCTCGCCGCCCAGCACCGCGGCGACATCCACCTGCTGCTCACCGACGTCGCCATGCCCAAGACCAGCGGCACCGCCCTGGCCAGCCAGCTCGCCGCGACCCGGCCGACGATGCGCATCATCTTCATGTCCGGCTACGCGGCCGACGCCTTCGCGATCGGACGGGAGATCAGCAGGGCGGGATTCCTGGCCAAGCCCTTCACCATCGATGAATTGATGCGGGCGGTGCGGGTGGCGTTGGATGTGGTGGTGGGGTAGGCAGGTTCCGCGATGTGGCATGGGACGACACGCCGGGACCACATCACCCTGGCGGGCGGGATCTGCTCCTACGTCCGCGCCGCCTACGCACATTGAATTGCCCCCTGATCTTCCGCTTGTGCCTCATCCCGAACCGTAGGTGAGCGGAGGTGGTGCCATTGTCACCACGCTTCCCGCAACTCCAAAAGCTAGCTCCTGCATACTTGTCAGCCCCGATCGCTGGATAGGGTGCTGCCGATTCTTTGCCACATCGATCTCCGCCCCGGGACTGCAACCATGAGATTCCTCTTTCGCGCGCTCATCCTGGTGGCCATTTGCTCTGGAGCCGCTTCCGCCGCGACCGTGAACTGGACCGGGCCGGCGACCGGAAACTGGAGTGTCGCATCAAACTGGACACCCAGCGGCATCCCGAACTTCTCCAATGATGTGGTCATCCCGGCCGGAGTCACGACGACGGTCGACCTGAGCATCCCGATCAACTCGCTGACGTCGGCGGGAAATGTCATCATTACCGGCCAAGGCACCCTGTTCACTTCGAGCGTGACCATGACAGGTCAGCTGACGCTCAGTGGTGGCACCCTCGCCTCCGCGACGCTGAACACGGGCACCGGCGGCAGTTATGTCTGCACGGGCACCAACAGCACCATCTCCGGCGTCACCATCGCGACCGGGACCATCCTCGATCTCAGCCAGATCAACGGCACCCAGCTCACCGTCATCAACAGCCTGACCATCAATGGCACCATGAAGGTCGGCTCCGCCGACGGCACCAGGTTCGCCATCCTCTCTGCCGCCGACACCCAGACCTGGTCCGGCTCCGGTTCGATCCTCTTCGGCAACACCCTGTCCAACCAGATCACCCTGGTCGCCACCAACATGACCCTCACCACCGGCGTGACCATCCATGGACAGTCGGGCCAGTTCAACGCTTCGAACACCGGCACCACCCTCGCC
>JACDGQ010000603.1 GCA_013821615.1 Planctomycetota bacterium | reverse complement strand
GGGCCAGTGCCACCACGGGATGTTGCCCAGCGCCTCGACCGTGCCGGTCGGCTTCGCCGAGACGCCCATGAACGAGGCCACGCAGCAGCCGCCCGCCGCCTGCCCGCTGAGCGGCGACGGCTGGTAGTGGTAGTCGGCGAAGACCCAATGATCCGCGATCAGCCCGCCGGTCAGCGACATCACCACCAGCGCCACGGTGAACAGCGCCGTGGTGCGCCCGCCGAGCTGCCGGCGCAGCGCGAGCAGCTCGCCGAGATTGGTGGCCGGGCCCGCGATCAGGAAGGCGATGCCCGCGCCCGGCGAGATGCCGGCCAGCAGCAGGCTCTGCACCACCGGCATCGACGGCACCGAGCAGGTGTACGTGACCAGGCCCAGGACGATGACGTAGACCAGGGTCATGAAATGCTGGGTGCCGAGCCAGGTGGCGATCCAGCCCAGCGGCAGCAGCGCCAGCACTGCCGCGGCGATGAGCAGGCCGATCACCAGGTCGACGCTGATTTCGGCACCGAGGTCGTAGAACGCCCAATGCCCGGCGGCGCGGGCGCGCGCGCCCCAGGTGCGCCGGTCGTCGGCGGGATCCACCGTGCACGCCTCACCCGTCGGTGGCGGCTCGTTGCGCAGCAGCGCGTTGCCGATGAAACCGGCGATGAGTGCGCCGCTGACGCAGGTCGTGACGTAGAGCACGGTGAAGGTCCCGCCCATCAGGCTCAGGCACAGCAGCACCGCGACCGGCGACAGCGCCGGGGCGGTGATCAGGAAGGACAGGATGGTGCCGCGCGCCGCGCCGCCCTTGACCATGCCGATGCCCAGCGGCAGCACCGTGCACGAGCACATCGGCAGCAGGCAGCCGATGCCGGTCGCGGTCAGCACCGGGCGCACCCCGCGCGCCGAGAACCAGCGTGCCATGGTGGCGACCGGCACGTACTCGCGGATCACCGCCGCGATCAGGTAGCCGACCACCAGATACGGTGCGCTCTGCGCCAGGGCCTGGATGAACGCGGCGAGGAAGCGGTCGAGGTGATCCATGGGCATGCTGGTCCGGCCGCCATGGTCGATGCGGATGTGAAGATCGTGTGGATGGGCGGGGAAGGGATGGGAGGGGTTGATGACGGCTGGCGGCTGGCGGCTGGCGGCTGGCGGCTCATATCGCGAAGTCTGGTATCGGGTCCCAGGCTTCCCCTCGTTCGAGGTCTCTCTCGACGCGAGCCCAGCGGACCCGGAAGCCGTCTGCTGTCTGCCGCCAGCCGTCAGCCGTCAGCTCTCGCGCCTTCCCGCGCCGCCATCGCGCTGCTTGAACGCCACCCCGAACACCCCCAGCACCACCACCGCAAAGGCCGCCAGCGGCAGCCACAAGCGCGGCCAGAACGGCAGCGAGGCGCTGGCGCTGCTGCTGACGTGGTGGCCAGCGGGATCGATGAAGGCGTGGCCCTCGAGCGCGCCGGCGACGATGGCGCCGACATAGAGGCCGAGTCCGTAGGTGAAGAACAGGTTCATCGCCTGGGCCTGACCGCGGATCTGCGGCGGGGTGGTGCGGTCGACGTAGACCTGGCCGGTGATGAAGAAGAAATCGTAGCTGATGCCGTGCAGCAGCACCCCGAGCAGGAAGACCAGGAAGCCGAGGTGCATGAACGGCACCGGGAAGCCGGCGATGACCACGCCGGGATAGGCGGGATCGACGGCGCCGTCGGCGAGGAACGGTGCCGGCACGGCGCCCTGGGTGGCCGCCCAGCTGAACAGCAGGTAGCGTACGGCCCAGGCGAGGATGCCGCACAGGATCATGCGCTTGATGCCCAAGCGGCGGATCAGCAGCGGCATCAGGAAGAGCATGCCCGCCTCCAGCCAGGTGCCGAGGTTGCCCCACACCGAGGCGTGGCTGAGCGCCATCGCGCCCATCTGGTTGCCGAGGTAGGCGTAATAGGCGGAGAGCGGGATGCAGACCAGGAAGGCGCACACCAGGTAGGTGGCGAAGGCCGGGTTGCGCCACTCGCGCCAAGCGTCGGCGAAGACCAGCTCGCGCCACGCGAAGGGCTGGCCGCGCCTCAGCGCGGGCGTCGCGGGCAGGGTCAGGCAGAACAGTCCCGCGGCGGCCGCGGCGAGCGCGGCAAGGCGGAACTGCACCGCGCCCTCGCCCGCCTCGACGACGTGCCCATCCGCGCCGACGCTGCTGAAGCCGAAGGCCAGCGCCAGGCCGCCGGCGATCCAGCCGAAGGTGCCCCACAGCCGCACCAGCGGGTACTGCGCGTTGCCGCCCGGCAGATGGCGGAAGGCCAGCGCGGCGCTCAGCGCCAGGGTCGGCATGTAGCAGAGCATGTGCGCGGTGATGCCGAGGTTGAACCAGGTGCTCTTCGCCAGGGTCAGGCCGGCGAACGTCAGCGTGGTGTAATCCGCGCCGGGCACCGCGGTGCCCGGCAGGTCACCGAGCCACGGCAGGCACCACATGATCGCGCCGCTCGCCAGGAAGCAGGCGGCCAGCACCTTGCCGGCGTCGAAGAAGCGGTCGACGCACAGGCCGAGCGCGAACGGTGCGATGATCGCGCCGAGCGGGCTGGCGGTGTAGAGCCAGGCGGCGTCCTGCGCCATGCCGTGCGCGATCATGTAGCGGAAGCCGGTCAGGTACCACGCCCCCCACACGAAGAACTGCAGGAAGAACAGCACCGCCAGGCGCGCCAGGATGTGCGGTGGCGCGGCGGCGCCCGCGGTCGCGCCGGTCGCGCTCACAGCAGCACCGTGCGCCCGCTGCGCGCTGATTCATCGGCGGCGAGCACGATCGCCAGGCTGTCGAGCGGGCCCGGCAGCACCGGGTCGGCCAGGCAG
>JACDGQ010000602.1 GCA_013821615.1 Planctomycetota bacterium | reverse complement strand
GTGCAACTCGGCGATCCCAGGGACAGCCTTCCGGGCAGCGCCCGCTTGTACCGGCAAGCGCGCGATCCGCAGGGGTCATGACGCCCGTGGATACAAAAAGCCCATGGCAAACACCGGACAGGGGGCGTAGAACCGCGCGCAACCGATACAGCCCCTCCTGGAGGTTCCGATGCCTGTCCGCACCTGCCGCCCGCTCCGTTCCCGCCTGCTCGCCCTGCTCGCCGCCCCCCTCCTCGGCGCCTGCGCCGGCAGCCTGACGGCTGCGGATGCGGCCGATGCGAACGAGGCCCTGCTGGCCGCGATCCCGAAGGAGACGCCCGCCGAGCACGACGCGCGCATGGCGTGGTTCCGCGAGGCGCGCTTCGGCATGTTCATCCACTGGGGCCTCTACGCGGTGCCGGCGGGGGTCTATAAGGACAAGACCGACCTCGCCGAATGGTACCTCGAGCAGAGCAAGATGCCGGTCTCGGAGTATGCGAAGTTCATCCCGCAGTTCGATCCCGAGCAGTTCGACGCCAAGGCCATCGTCAAGGCCGCCAAGGACGCGGGCATGCGCTACCTGGTGATCACCTCGAAGCATCACGACGGCTTCGGCATGTTCCCCTCGGCGCTCACCGACTGGTGCATCAAGTCGACGCCCTTCAAGCGCGACCCGCTCGCCGAGCTGTCGGCGGCCTGCGCCGAGGCCGGCATCCGCTTCTGCACCTACCACTCGATCATGGACTGGCACCACAGCGACTGGGGCAACCGCCGCGCCTGGAACGACACCGCCACCGGCACGCCGGACATGGACCGCTTCACCGCGTATCTGAAAGGCCAGCTCACCGAGATCGTGACGCACTACCATCCCGGAATCCTGTGGTTCGACGGCGAGTGGGAGAAGCCGTGGACGCACGCGCGCGCCCTCGACCTGTTCGCCTTCCTGCGCAAGCTCGATCCCAAGCTGATCATCAACAACCGCATCGACACCGGCCGCAACGGCATGGCCGGGATGAGCACCGACGACCACTTCGTCGGCGACTACGGCACGCCCGAGCAGGAGATCCCGCCCACCGGCTTCGGCCCGGGCGTGGACTGGGAGTCGTGCATGACCATCAACGACCACTGGGGCTTCAATTCCCACGACAGCAACTGGAAGTCGCCGCAGATCATCGTCACCAACCTGGTCGACATCGCCAGCAAGGGCGGCAACTACCTGCTCAACGTCGGTCCGAACGCGCAGGGCCAGATCCCGGATGGCAGCATCGCCACCCTGGCCGGCGTCGGCGCGTGGATGAAGGTCAACAGCGAGGCCATCTACGGCACCACCGCCAGCCCCTTCCGCAGGCTGCCCGCCGGGCTGCGCTGCACGCAGAAGGGCCACACGCTATACGTGCACGTGTTCACCTGGCCGGCGGACGGCAAGGTGGTGCTGCCGATGACGGGCGCGATCAGCGCGGCCACCCTGCTCGGACAGTCGGACGCGCTGACCACGGCAGCCGGCGAGCACGGTCAGACCATCACCCTGCCGGCGGCGGCCCCGGCCGGCCTGGTGCCGGTGCTCAAGCTGACCCTGGCCGGCGAGGTCCTGCCGATCGACACCCTGCCCAAACAGGCCGCGGACGGCACCATCGCGCTGCCGCTGGACGACGTCACCCTCAGCGGCGGCCTCAAGGTCGAGAACACCCCGCCCAACCTCGGCATGTGGACCAACACCCATGCCTCGGCGCTGTGGACGGTGGCGGTGCGCCAGCCGGGCACCTTCACGGTGGTCCTCGATTACGCGCTGCCGACGGCCGACGCGGGCAACCAGCTCGACATCGACGCCGGCGGCACCCCGCTGAGCGTCACCCTCGCCGCCACCGGCAGCTGGACCGACTACAAGCAGGTCGAGATCGGCACCCTGACCGTGGCCAAGGCCGGCGCGGTGTCGTTCACCATCCGCCCCAAACCGCGCACCACGCTCAAAGAGGGGCTGATGAACCTGCGCGGCGTGACGCTGAAGCCGAAGGGCTGAGCCCGAAGGAGGCAGGATAGAAACGCAGAGGGCGCGGAGGGGGAATGCAGCAGGCCGCAGAGGACCGCCTTCAGTCTTTTCCGGGTGGGGAAAAGCGGTCTTCGCTCCTGGATGCTGCGTTCCACCCGGCCTCCCTCGCCTCTGCGGCCCGCCTGCCTTCTGGTCTGCGCCTCTGCGTTTCTATCGGTCTCCAATGCCCGCACCCACACTCGGGTAGGCGGTTGTGCCTGATCAGGCAGCGTGATGATCGCCGCCATGGCCAAGCGCAGCGCGGTCGGGAACGCCGCGCTGGCGCCGGTCACCATCCATGATGTCGCGCAGGCGGCGGGCTGTTCGATCACCGCGGTGTCGTGGGCGCTGAACGGCAAGGGCGCGCTGCGGCCTGCGACGCGGGAACGCGTCCTGGAGGCCAGCAGGCGCCTGGGCTATGTGGCGAATTCGGCGGCCCGGCAGCTGCGCATGAAGCGCACCGACACCATCGGCCTGCTCTTCCCGCGCACCGCCACCACGCTGTTCCACAACGTCTTCTACGCGGACGTCACCGCGGCCCTGCTCGACCGCCTCGCCAGCGACGGCCTGCACCTGCTGATCTGCCTCTACGACCCGCTCGACACCACGCACCCGGTGCCGCCGGTGGTCGCCCAGCACCGCCTCGACGCGGCAGTCGTGCTGGGCACCGCGCCAGCGCGCTTCATCGCCGCGCTGCACGGTCACGGTCTGCCCCTGCTGCTGCTCGACACCAGCTGCCCGGGGATCGCCGTGGACAGCGTCACCAGCGCCGGGCGCGCCGGCGGCGAGGCGGCGGTCGCCTATCTCGCC
>JACDGQ010000601.1 GCA_013821615.1 Planctomycetota bacterium | reverse complement strand
GCACGGCGACCCTCGGTGGCAGGGCCTTGCCTTGCGTGCGCAGCCAGCCCTGGACCCGGTGCGCGTCGGGGATGTCCGCGATGAAGCCGGACGGGCCGGTGTAGCCGCGCCGGAACTCGCAGTGCGAGATCGCCACCCGGTGCATGCCGCGGGTCAGCGCCACATAGGCGAGCCGCCGTTCCTCCGCCGCGTCGCCATAGAGGCTCGGAAATGTCGAGACTTCCCACGCCGGCAGAAACACGTGGCCGAACTCCAGGCCCTTGCCCTTGTGCAGGGTCATCAGCTGCACCCGTCCTGCGGTTTCTTCCCCTGGGGCCGCGCTCGCCAGCGCTGCGTGATCCAGCAGCTCCTGCGCGCTGTGGAACCCGCCGGCTAAACCGCATCTACTTTGAGAACCGTAGTTTCTCCTCCTCGGGATCGAGGCAGTCCTTGACCCAGAGGCGATCGGCAACGACGCAGGAGTCTTGGTTGACCTTGGTCTCGAACAGGGCGACGCGCCGGGTCAGGTCGTCGGCGGTGGCATGGCAGTGATGGTAGGTGACGTCCTCGCGCAGCCAGCGCCACAGCGCCTCGACTGGCATCAGGTCCGGGCTGTAGCCCGGCAGCGGCATGAGCGTGATGCCCAGGCTGGCAGCGGCGGCCCATACCGCCTTGGCCCGGTGATAGGATGCGCCGTCCCAGATCACGACGAGCGCGCCATGGGGGAACTCGGCACGGAGCCGGTGCAGCACATCGATCGTGTGTTCGCCGTTGGCCCGTGCATAGGGCCATAGCCGCACCTGGCCTTCGTTGTAGAGGTAGAGGCCGTAGACCGAGACCCTGGCGGCGAGGCCGGGCGAGCAGGAGGCCAGGTGGAAGCGCTTGCCGCGCTCGCCCCAGCCGTAGCCGAGATCGACGTCTTGGTGGATGTGCGCCTCGTCGAGGTAGACCAGCACGTGCCGATCGCGCTGGGCGCTGCCCAGCACCGGCCGTAGCCGGTCGAGGAAGGCGGCGCGCCGTTCGGGATCAGCACGGCCGAGCAGCTTCCTGGCCTTCTTCCACGACAGATCCAGCCGGTGCAGGGCGGCGCGGATGGTCTCGCGCGAGCAGAGATGGCCAAACCGCGTCCGCACGAAGCCGACCAGCCGCTTCAGCGTCCAGCGTGGCGGCGGATCAGCCCCAGCTAGGGGCGAGCTGGCCGCAACCTGCTGGGCCGCGCGGACCTCTGCACCGAGGGCTGCTTCGACCTCTGGGCAAAGGGGGGACGGCCGCCGGTACGCTGGTAGGCCAGCGCCGCGGGGCCGTGTTCGTTATACAGGTGCAGCCACTCCATCACGGTCTGCGGGTGGCGGCTGGTGCGCTCGGCAACCTGCGCCGCGCACCGCGCCTGGGTGATCTCGTAGAGCACCAAGAAACGCTCGCGGGTGCGCTGATGGGCCGCACTCGTCGCCAGTTGACGCAGGTCCTCCGGCGTCTGGCCCCACCGGGCATGGTCAACGCGCAGCATGACAGGAGCGAACAAGGCTAAGTTTCATCACCCCCTGGAGATAGGGAGCCTGCCTCCGAAACTACACCTCTCAAACTGGACGGGGTTTAGTGGTGCATCCGGCAAATTAGCTGCGACTTATGCCGATGTGCCGCGTTGAGCCAGGCGGCGGCTCTGCCTGGAGGCGGTGTGATGACCATTCGGGTGCGTGCGTTGAGCGATGAGGAAGCGCACGAGTTGGCGCACATGGCGCGCTCGCGCACGCTCGGCGCGGGGTTCGTGCGTAGAGCCCAGATCGTGCAGCACGCCGTGGACGGCCTGAGCGCGCCGGAGGTCGCAGCCAAGATGGACCTGTGCGGTGCGACGGTCCGCTTCTGGCTCAAGCGCTTCAACGAGCGCGGTGTGCCGGGACTGGAAGAGGACATGCGCTCCGGGCGCCCTGCGACCTACTCGCCCGAGGAGCGCAGCGCTGTCATCACCGCCGCCCTGAGCAGGCCTTCTGATCTGGATTTGCCGTTCGCCGCCTGGACGCTGGACCGCCTAGTCGCTTACCTCAGCGAGCAAGGCATCGGCATGCGCCGCAGTCGGATCAGCGAGGTGCTGCTCGCGGAAGGCCTGAAGTGGCGCCAGGAAGAGACCTGGTTCGGCGCGCGCGTGGACCCGGAGTTCACGCGAAAAAGGGGGCGATCGAGCGGCTCTACACCGCGCCGCCCGAGGACAGCATCGTCGTCTGCCTCGACGAGATGGGACCAGTTGCCAGCAAGAGCTACCCGGGCCAACGCGTAGTCCGGCCAGCCGCACCCGGCGCGCAGCGAGCCCGCCAGGAGATCGACTACGGCCGTCGCGGCAAGGGCTACGTCTTCGGCGCCTTCTGCCCAGCAACGGGAGCAGCGTTCACCGCCACCTACGATGGGCGCACGACTGCGAACTGGGTCGCGTTCCTGGAACAGGTCGAGGGCTGGATCGACCCCGCGATCGAGCGGGTCTACGCCGTGGTGGACAACCTCAACACGCACAGCGCCACCGACGTGCTCTTGTTCGCGCTCGCCCACCCGCGCTGGGAGTTCGTCTTCCAGCCCAAGTATGCGGCCTACCTGAACCTGATCGAGCCGTGGTGGAAAGTGCTGCGCTCGCTGGCCCTCAAAGGGCACAGGTTCGAGACCTGGGCGGAGATCGAGCAGGCCGTCCAGCGCGCGAGCGAGTATTGGAACGCGCACAAGCACCCCTTCGTCTGGGGTCGCAGGCGCAGGCACCGCAGCCCGCGTCGCCTCGGCGTTGCCGCCGCGCCCAATGTCATACTCATTTAGCGGATGCACCAGTAAGCCTGATTCATTAGCTTCAACCGCGCCAG
>JACDGQ010000600.1 GCA_013821615.1 Planctomycetota bacterium | reverse complement strand
CCTCGGCGTCGCAGGCGATGCCCGAGCCATCGCCGGCCAGCGCCCAGATGCCCATGCCGGCCGCGTCCAGGGCGAGGTCGAGGCGCAGCTGGCGCTCGGCGGCGACCCGCTCGACGCGCTGGCGCTGCGCCTGCTCGTCGCGCACGCAGCCCGCCAGCCGGGTGTTGGCGACCGCCAGTTCACGGCGCAGCCGCGCCAGGGTGAGGTGGGTCGAGACCCGCGCCACCACCTCGGCGGCGTTGAAGGGCTTGGGGATGAAATCCAGGCCGCCGGCGGTGAAGGCGGCGACGCGCTCCTCGGCCTTGTCGCTGGCGCTGAGGAACAGCACCGGCACGGCGCAGGTCGCGGGATCGTCGCGCAGCCGGCGGCAGGTCTCGAAGCCGTCGAGCCCGGGCATGCGCACGTCGAGCAGGACCAGATCGGGCAGCCGCGCCCGCACCGAGGCGAGCGCGAAGGCGCCATGCGGCGCGAGGCGCACGTTCAGCCCCTCCGCGCGCAGGATGGCGCTGAGCACCTGCAGATTCTCGGGCGTGTCGTCGACGATCAGGACTTCACCGCAGAGTGGCATGGCGCGCTCCAGGATGGAGCTGTTTGCGCAGCGCGTGCCAGCGGGGTAGAATCCTCGATTCCCCGTATTTGCAGAGAGTTTGTGTCCGCCTGCGACCTGCGCGCCGCCCCAATCTTTGGCCCCCACGACAATTCTTGGGGTTCCCTTGCGACGTTCCTGCTCCCCCTGCTCCACTGCTCCACTGCTCCACTGCTCCCTCGCTCCCTTGCTCGGTTCCTCGTCGTCCGAGGTGGAAGCCTTCCGTCCATCGCGGGGAACGGGAAATCTGATTGAACAAGAGGAACGGAGAAACGGAGGAAGGCAGTGAGTCAGTGTAAGAAGCGAAATCGGAAAAACGGCATCGCCACCTCGTGGCTTTCCTCCGTTCCTCCGTTCCTCCGTTCCTCTTGTTCGATCCTGTCGTTCCCGTCTTGATCGACGAGAGCCGAGAAGGCGATGGATCCACCACGAATTCCGAGGAGCCCCCTTCTCCCCTCGCACTCTCTTGCCGCTGTCCCCTTCTCCCCTCCTTCCCTACTGCGTCAGCGCATGCTTCTCGATGCGCCAGCGCAGCGCCTCGTACGAGATGCCCAGCTCCTTCGCCGCCACGCGCCGGTTCCAGCGCTGGCGCACCAGCACGGCCAGGGTCTCGCGCGCCTCGGGGTCGCTGGGCGCGGCGGCATCCACGGTACCGGCCGCAGCCATGGCCGCGGCCGCGGTCTCGACCGGCGGCAGGGCGAGCAGCGCCAGGCCGATGGTGCCGTCCTCGCTGAGCATCACCGCGCGCTCGACGAGGTTGCGCAGCTCGCGCACGTTGCCCGGGAAGGGATAGGCGACGAGGGCCGCCAGCGCCTCGGGCAAGAAGGTGGCGCGGGCCAGGCGCCGGCGCGCGGCGAAGTGCTTGAGGAAGTGCGCGGCGAGCAGCGGGATGTCCTCGCGCCGCTCGCGCAGCGCCGGCAGGCGCAGCTGGTAGGTGTTGAGCCGGTAGAGCAGGTCGCGGCGGAAGGTGCCGGCCTTGACCATGCGCTCGAGATCCTGGTTGGTGGCGGCGATCACCGTGACCTCGACCGCGACGTCCTTGCGCCCGCCCAGGCGCCGCACCAGTCGCGCTTCGAGGGCGCGCAGCAGCTTGGCCTGCGCGGCGCCGCTGAGGTCGCCGAGTTCGTCCAGAAACAGCGTGCCGCCGTGCGCCATTTCGAAGGCGCCCGGGCGGTCGGCATCGGCGCCGGTGAAGCTGCCCTTCATGTGCCCGAACAGCTCGCTCTCGACCAGCGATTCGGGCAGGGCGGGGCAGTTGACCGCCACGAACGGCGCGTGGGCGCCGCGCAGGCGCTGGTGCAGTTCGCGCGCGATGACGTCCTTGCCGCTGCCGGTCTCGCCGGTGATCAGCACGCTGTCGAAGGGCGTGCGCACGGCCGCCGCCAGGAAGGCGAGGACCTCCTGGCAGGCTTTGGCCGTGCCGAGCCAGCCGCTGGCCGCGCCGGGCGTGGCGTGGTGGACGTGCGAGAGCGTGGCGCGCAGGCGGTTGCGCTCGCCTTCCAGGCGCATCAGGCGGCGCGTGCGCTCGAGCGCGGCGAGCAGGTCGGGGTACTTGATCGGCTTGCGCAGGAAGTCGGCGGCGCCCAGGCGCATCGCCTCGATCGCGGTGTCCATGGTGCCGTGGCCGGAGATCATGATCACCGGCAGGTCCGGGTGCTCGCCGCGCAGGCGCTGCAGCACCGCCAGGCCGTCCTCGCCGGGCAGGCGGATATCGAGCAGCACCAGGTCGGGCGGGGTGCGCGCGAAGGCCGCCTCCGCCGACGCGCTGTCGGCGAAGGCGCGGATGCGGTTGCCTTTGCGGGCCAGGAAGTCGCGCAACGAGTCGCGGATGACTTCCTCGTCGTCGATGATGGCGATGTCGATGGCGTCGTCGTCGCTCATGTCCCCGTCCCGCAGCGTTCCTGCAGGTATACCGTGGCAGCGACGCCGCCGCCAGCCCGTGCGGCCAGCTCGAGCCGGCCGCCGCACTGGGCGAGGATGCCGCGCGCCGTCGCCAGACCCAGGCCGACGCCGCGATCCGGGCCCTTGGTGGTGAAGAACGGTTCGCCCGCGCGCGCCAGGGTCGCGGTCTCCATGCCGGCGCCGTTGTCGGCGACCACCACGCGCACCGCCGTGGCCGCGTCGGCGCCGCCGTCGATGCTCACGGCGATGGCCGGGCCCTGGGGGTGCGGGCGCTCCAGGCAGGCGTCGCGGGCGTTGGCCAGCAGGATCTGCACCTCCTCCTGCAGGGCGAAGGG
>JACDGQ010000599.1 GCA_013821615.1 Planctomycetota bacterium | reverse complement strand
GGGCCGAGAGCTCTTCTGCACTGGCCGCCATCTCCTCGGCCGAGGCCGAGTTCTCCTCGGTGATCGCCGAGATGCCCTCGACGCTGCCCGCGACCTCCTTGGCGGTGCGCGCCTGGGCCTCGGCGCTGCTGGCGATGCCGCCCATGCCCGCGGTGGTGCGCCCGGTGCCGGCGAGGATCGCCTGCAGCGACTTGCCGACCTCCTGCGACAGCGCCGCGCCCTCGGTGACGCGCTTGCCGCTCTCGTCGATCAGCTGGGCGATCTCCTGCGCCGCCGTGCTCGAGCGCTCGGCGAGTTTGCGCACCTCGTCCGCGACCACCGCGAAGCCCAGGCCGTGCTCGCCCGCGCTCGCCGCCTCGATCGCCGCGTTCAGCGCCAGCAGGTTGGTCTGGTTGGCGATCTGGTTGATCACCCCGATGATCTTCGCGATCTGGCCGCTGCTCTCGTTGATCGCCTTCATGCCCTCGATCGAGCGGCCAACGGTCTGGCTGCCCTGCTCGGCGCTCTGGCTGGTCGACAGCGCCACGCTGTTGGCTTCGCTGGTGCGCGTCGCGACCTGGTCGATGCTGCGCGACAGCTCCTGGACCGAGGCGCTGATCTCCTCCACCGAGCTCGCCTGGGTCTGGGCGCCGCTGCTGATGTTCTGCGCCGAGGCCGAGAGCTCCTCGCCGCTCGCCGCGGTCTGGTCGGCGGCCTGGCGGATCTCGGACATCACCTGGCCGAGGCTCTCGAGCGAGGCGTTGAAGGCCGTGGCCATGGCCCCGACCTCGTCCTTGGAAACGATCTCGACCTGGGCGGTGAGATTGCCCTGCGCGAGCTCGCCGACGGCGTCGGCCATGGCACGGATCGGGCGCGAGATGCTGCGCGCCAGCCACACGGCGAAGCCGATGCCGATCAGCAGGGCCGCGGCAGCGATGCCGGTGACCATCTGCAGCGCGTGCCGACCGATCGCGTTGGCCGTGGCCGTGGCCGCGTCCTCGCCCTTGTTGTTGATCTCGATGATCACCTTCAGGGCGTTGTCGCAGGCGTAAAACAGATCCTCCATGCGGCCCTTGACGAGCATCGTCTGGGCCTCCTCCTTTTTGTCGGCGCGCGACAGCGCCTGCCACTGCGGGACGAGCTCCATGTAGGACTTCCAGTCGGCCGTGAACTTGTCGTAGACGACCTTCTCCTCGTCGGTCTGAGGCAGCGGGTCGTAGACCGCCTGCGCGGCGCTGAACACCTCGAAGGCCTTGGCCATCTTGCCCTCGTACTTGGTCTTGTCCTCGGACGAGCTGCAAGCCATGTGCGCGTACTGTTGGCGGCGGAACACCGCGACGCCCAGGCGCATCTCCTCGATGGTGTACACCGATGGCATCCACCGGGTGTCCATCTCGTCGGTCTGGGCCTCGACCAACCGCAACTGGACGAGCGCGAAGGCGATCACGCCCACGAAGATGGTCATGACGAAGCCGAAGCCGCAGAGCAGCTTGGTGGTGATGCGGAGGTCGGAGAAGGACATGGGAACCTCTGGGGTTGGTTGGGGGCGTGGTGGATGGTGGATGGGTGGATGGGTCAGGCGTGGACGGTCTTGCCGTCGAGCTGGGCGGCCTCGTTGGCCTGCAGCACGCGCTCGACGTCGAGCACCAGCTGCATGCGCTCACCGAGCTTGGCGACGCCGACCAGGTACTCGCCGGCCATGCAGGCGATGGTCTCGGGCGGCGGCTGGATGTCGGCCTTGGGGATCTTCATCACCCGCGACACCGCGTCGACGATCATGCCGATGATGCGGCCCTGCAGGCGCGTGACGACGATGCGGGTGTGTTCGGTGAAGGCCGACTCGCCGACCGCGAAGCGCTTGCGCAGGTCGAGCACCGGGATCACCGTGCCGCGCAGGTTGATGATGCCCTCGATGTAGCCGGGCATCTGCGGCACCTTGGTGATGCCTTCGACCAGGATGATCTCCTTGACCTTGGTGATCTCGATGGCGTATTCCTCCGCGCCGAGGCGGAAGGACACCACCTGGAGGTAATCCTGCATCTTGAGCGACATCGGCGATGTGTCGGCGGTGGCATGGCTGGACATGGCTGGTTCCTGAATGGGTCGGATGGGTGGGGTGGTGGCGGGAAAGGGCGCGGATCAGGTCGGGAAGGATTTGACCAGCAGGATGGTCTCACCGCTGCGGCTGGAGCGGACCGTGGTCATCAGATCCTCGACCGTCGCCGCGGCGTGGCCGGCGCCGGCGCGCTCCGGGCCGGCGCCGCGCATGCTGCCGCGCGTTGAGAACAGCCGGCGCACGGCGAAGCCGCCGCGCTCGTCGGCGACCCGGATCAGCACCCGGTCGGCGAGGAACATCGTCGAGATGCGCACCGCCAGGTCGGGCACCGGGCCCTCCGCCAACGCGAAGCCGTTGGTGGCCAGCTCGCGGATGCAGCGCACCACATCGTCGAGCACCGCCGCGGGCAACGGCTGGCGGCCGAGGGCCTGCAGGTAGCGCGCGAGCAGCAGCACGGCCGCGGGCGCGGCCGAGACCGCCAGGTCGAACCACTCGTTGCCGAGCCGCGGCAGGACCACCAGCTCGCGGTCGGGGTCGCTCGCCACCGCCGCCGCGGCCAGGCGCGCGAGTTCGCGGGTGTCGATCGGGCGCGCGAGCAGACCGGCCGGATTGAGGTCGAAGCAGCGGCGCGCGGCGTGGTCGCAGTCGTGGCCGCCGACCAGCAGCACCGGCAGGTGGGGATGGCGCTCGCGCAGCTCGCGGAACAGCTCCGCAGCGGGGCGGTCGGGCAGGGCGAGGTCGAGGATCACCAGGTCGGGGCGCTCGCCGAGGACGGCCTCGGGCGCCTCGGCGGC
>JACDGQ010000598.1 GCA_013821615.1 Planctomycetota bacterium | reverse complement strand
GCCCACCCCAGCCATCGCCTCGACCCCGCAGCCGTCGCCTCCTGTCCGACACCTGGTCCTGGCCCCCGCGTCCGCCCCGCCGCTGCCGGCGCTGCCCCCGTTGTCCGGCCCGGGCGCGCGCCCAGCACCGCCCCTGCCACCGGACCTGGTCCGGCCGATCCCGCCGGTGGCGACCGACCGGCCGGGTCCCGGCATCGCCAGCCGTGGCCAGGAGGGCGACCGGCCAGCGCCAGTCGCCCTGCCGCAAGCCCTGCCAGGGCGCGACGATGCGGTCGCCCAGTTGCGCGCCCGCCGGACCAGCAACGCGCAGCTCTCGCGCGAGGAGAAGACCCTGGCCGATGGCCAGGAGCACCTCGAATTCCTGCTCAACCGCGCGGTGGCGCAGCGCTGGCGCCACCTCCTGCCCGAGGTCCGCGAGCACCGCCTGGTCATCCAGGTGATGGTCGACCGCAGCGGGCGCCTGGTCGAAGGGCGGTTGCTCTCGGGCTCCGGCAGTGAAGCTTTCGACCAGGTCGTGGGCGACTGGTTGCGGAACGAGACGCTGACCTTCCCTCCCATCCGCGCCGGCGTGCGGTATCCTTTCCTCGTCATCATCCACCCCTGAGGGATGGCATGCTTCCCCAATCGGGCACCATGGATCCCAACGCGCTCTGGTCATGGTCCTTCCTGCTCTGGCGCTCGCGCTCGCTCGAGATGCGCGTCAGCTGGCTGGTCGGGGTGGTGGTGCTGTTCCAGGCCGTGGAGTTCCTGCGCGGCGGCCATCCCTGGCTGGTGCCCTGCGCGCTGGCGATCTTCCCGATATCGATGCTGCTGCACGCCCTCGCCCACATCGGCATGGCGCGGTTGGTCGGCGGTTCCTGCGACCTGTGCGTGCTGTCGGTGATCAACGAGATCGCCGCGCTGCAGGTGCCGATGAACGCGGCCAAGCACCTGGTGGTCGCGCTGATCGGCCCGCTGGTCAGCCTGGTGCTGTGGCTGGCCAGCGATCTCGCCCTGCACTTCGTGCAGAACGGCACCGGCGCCACGCTGCTGGGCGTGGTGGAGCGGACCAACTTCTACCTCTGCTTCCTCAACCTCTTCGCCTGCTCGATGTTCGACGGGGCGCGCATGTGGCGGGCCGTGCTGTGGCCGCTGGTCGGGCTGGCCCGCGCGATCCGCGCCACCAATTGGCTGGCCTACGGCTCGGCGGGGCTGTTCCTGGTGCTCGGGGCGTGGGCGCAGGATTGGCTGCTCTTCATGATCGGCGTGTTCTGCATGATCGCGACCATCAGCGAACACCGCTCCATCCGCCTCGGCTTCGATCCGGTGCTGCAGATCGAGCCCGAGTACTTCATCAACCGCCGCCGCCCCGACTCGTGGTGGAGCCGCTGGCAGGCGCGCCGCCGCGTGCGCGCCCAGGAGCGCATCGAACACCAGGAAGCCATGGAGCAGGAGACCCTCGACCGGCTGCTCGCCAAGGTGTCGGTGCACGGACTGCCCGCGCTCTCCGAAGCCGAGCGCGGAGTGCTGCAGGCGATCTCGCGCAAGCAACGCCAGCGGCAGGAGAGCACGGTACCCTGAAGACCGGATCGGCAGCGGGGAGATGGGTGCGGAGTGCGGAGTGCGGAGTGCGGAGTGCTGGGCATTCGGGTATTCATCCCGCGTCCACAAGCCGGTTTCGCCATCGAGGAAACGTAAACCGCCAAATCCTACGGACACCCCGCACTCCGCACTCCGCACTCCGTACGTCGCAGTCCGCGCACTTCACCCTTGGCACCGGCAACGCCCAACTAGGCTTCCCCGACCCATGTCCACGCCCACGGCCCCCGCCTTTTCCGCGCCCTACGTCCCCAGCCGCTTCGCCTTCGCCAGGCGGGCGAGCCGCGCGGTGCGCGTCGGCTCCCTGGTCATCGGCGGCGGCGCGCCGGTGGTGGTGCAGAGCATGTGCACCACGCCGACCCAGGACGTGGCCGCGACCATCGCGCAGTGCATCAGCCTGGCCGAGGTCGGCTGCGAGCTGGTGCGCATCACCGCGCCGGGGGTCAAGGACGCGCAGGCGCTGAAGCACATCCGCAGCGGCTTCTCGGCGGCGGGCTTCGCGCATGTGCCGCTGGTCGCGGACATCCACTTCATGCCGGCGGCCGCCATGGAGGCCATCGAGCACGTCGAGAAGGTGCGCGTCAACCCGGGCAACTTCGCCGACAAGAAACGCTTCGCGGTGATCGAATATAGCGACGCGGACTACCGGGCCGAGCTCGAGCGCGTCGCGGAGCGCTTCCTGCCGCTGGTGACGCGTGCCAAGCAGCTCGGGCGCGCGCTGCGCATCGGCACCAACCACGGCTCGCTCTCCGACCGCATCATGAACCGCTTCGGAGACAGCCCGCGCGGCATGGTCGAGTCGGCGATGGAGTTCGTGCAGATCGCCGAGAGCGCGGGTTACAAGGACCTCATCATCTCGATGAAGTCCTCGAACCCCAAGGTCATGGTCGCGGCCTACCGCATGCTGTGCGCGCGCCTCGCCGACCATGGCGAGGCCTATCCGCTGCACCTCGGCGTGACCGAGGCCGGCGACGGCGAGGACGGACGCACCAAGAGCGCGGCCGGCATCGGCGCGCTGCTCGCCGATGGCATCGGCGACACCATCCGCGTCAGCCTGACCGAGCCGCCCGAGGCCGAGATCCCGGTGGCGCGCCGACTGCTCGCCGCCTTCGCGCACGGCGCTGCGCCGGTGGCCGCGATCCCCACCGTGTGGCCGGTCGAGAGCATCGATCCCTACGCCTACCGCCGGCGCGTCGCCGAGATCGTGCGCGTCGGCGCCGACGTGCCGCTCGGTGGCGGGCTGCTGCCGCGC
>JACDGQ010000597.1 GCA_013821615.1 Planctomycetota bacterium | reverse complement strand
GGCCTGCCCTGGGCCAGCCAGCATCCCGGCTGCATGCACGCCTGCGGCCACGACGGCCACACCGCCAGCCTGCTCGCCGCCGCCGCCCACCTCAAGGCGCGCGAGGCCGAACTGCCCGGCCCGGTCAGCCTGATCTTCCAGCCCGCCGAAGAGGGCGGTCACGGCGCCCTGCGCATGATCGAGGCCGGCGCCCTGGACGGCATCGCCGAGATCTACGGCTACCACAATTGGCCGCCCTTCCCGTTTGGCAGCGCGGTGTGCGCGGCCGGGCCGGTGTTCGGCGCCAACGGCGAGTGGACGGCGACCATCACTGGCCGCGGCGGGCACGCCAGCCAGCCGCACCAGACCATCGATCCGATCGTCACCGGCGCCAACTTCGTGGTCCTCGCCCAGCAGATCGTCAGCCGCCAGGTCGCGCCCCAGGAATCCGCGGTGGTGAGCGTGACCTGCTTCCACGGCGGCACCGCCGACAACATCATCCCCGACGCGGTCGAGCTGACCGGCACGGTGCGCGCGGCTACCACCGCACAGCGTGACGACCTCGCCAAGCGCGTGGCGGCGACGCTGGCAGCCGCCTGCACCGCGAGCGGCGCGCAGGGCGTGTTCGATTACCGCCCCTGCTACCCGGCCACCGTCAACCACGCCGGCCCGGCGGCGCGCGCCGCCGCCGCAGCCAGCGCCGTGCTCGGCGCGGACCACCTGATCACCACCGGGCTGCCGCTGATGGCCGCCGAGGATTTCGGCTACTACCTGACGAAAATCCCGGGCTGCTACCTGCTGCTCGGCGCCGGCCGCCCCGGCGAGACCCTGGAGCCCTGCCACAGCCCGCGCTTCGACTACAACGACGCGTTGATCCCGGTGGTGGTACAGTTGTGGGCGCGGCTGGCTGGCCTCGGCGAGCTCGGCGGTCCGGAAGTCCGGAAGTCCGGGAGTCCGGAAGTCTCGTAGTGCTGGCATTCTGGACGGACCACGTGCACGTCTAGCGTCGCACAGGTCCAGGAGCAGGCGCCAGGACGACGGGGAGGCCCTACCCCACTGCGATCAGTACGCCGCCACCCCATGCCGCTACGGCGTCCGGACTTCCGGACTTCCGGACCTCCGGACTTCCGGACCTTCCCCCACAGTCTCTGCGGCGATCCATGCCAGATACTCCGCGCTGCCGTCGACCACCGGGACCGCCACCACGCAGGGCACCGTGAACGTGTGCAGCTGCTTGACCCGCGCGGTCAGCGCGGGCACGCACGCGGCGGCGGTCTTGAGGATGAGCACGGTCTCCTCGGCGCTCTCGATCACACCTTGCCAGCGGTAGAGCGAGCGCATGCCCGGGATGATGTTGGCGCAGGCGGCCAAGCGCTCGTCGATCAGGTGGCGGGCGAGCGCTTCGGCCTGTGCGAAACTCGTGCACGTGATGTAGACTACGACCGCTGCTGGGCTTCCGGACATCGTCGTGACCTCCTGCGAGCGCAAGGCAGGATTGGCCGCTTTCGGTGGTGTCAAGTCGGTTCACCCAGCGGAATTACGCTCGCGGAAAGGGACGGAGACGCTGCTGAGTTCAAGCTTGGAAAGCGCCCGCTCGCGGTTACGAGAGTCAGCGAACACCGGACAACACGGGCGGCACGCCGCAGGACCCCATGCGCACCAAGATCCTGGCCTTCGTCATGGCGGGCGGCAAAGGCACCCGCCTGGAGCCCCTCACCCACACCCGCGCCAAGCCGTCGGTGCCCTTCGGTGGCAAATACCGGATCATCGACTTCGTGCTTTCCAACCTGGTCAACTCGGGCATCTACGGCACCTATGTGCTGACCCAGTTCCGCAGCCAGAGCCTGACCCAGCACCTGCTCTCGACGTGGAACTTCGGCGCCGTGCTCGGCGACCATTTCATCACCCCGGTGCCCGCCCAGCAGCGCACCGGCGAGCACTGGTACCAGGGTACCGCCGACGCCATCTTCCAGAACTTCAACCTGATGCGCGACCACAAGCCTGAGCTGGTCGCGGTGTTCGGCGGCGACCACATCTTCAAGATGAACGTCGAGGAGATGGTCGCCTTCCATTCCTCCACGCGCGCCGATGTCAGCATCGCCGCCATCCCCGTCCCGATCGCCGAGGCCGACCAGTTCGGCATCATCGAGGTTGACGAGAACTGGCGCATCACCGGCTTCCAGGAGAAGCCCAAGGCCAACCCCAAGACCATCCCCGGCTCGCCGGACATGGTCCTGGCGTCGATGGGCAATTACATCTTCACCAGCAACGTGCTGCTCGACTCGCTGAAGAAGGATGCCGAACAGCTCGACTCGAGCCACGATTTCGGCAAGAACATCCTGCCCACCCTGCTCGCCGGCGGCAGCCGGCTGTTCGCTTACGACTTTCGCCGTAACCGCATCCCCGGCTCGAACAACGCGGTCAACGACTCCTATTGGCGCGACGTCGGCACCCTCGAGGCCTACTACGAGGCCTCGATGGACCTGCGCGCGGTGATGCCGCAGCTCGACCTCTACAACCAGGAATGGCCGATCCGCAGCGCCCAGTACGACTACCCGCCGGCCAAGTTCGTGCACAACGCCGAGGGCCGCGTCGGCCAGGCCGTGCAGTCGATCGTCTGCGAGGGCTCCATCGTCTCGGGCGGCAACGTCTCCGACTCGATCATCGGCCGCCGCTGCCGCATCAACAGCTACTCCGACGTCCAGGCGAGCGTGCTCATGGACGGGGTCGAGATCGGCCGCGGCGCCAAGGTGCGGCGCGCGATCATCGACAAGAACGCCATCATCCCGCCCAACGATGTCATCGGCTACAATCTTGAGGAGGACGCCAAGCGGTTCACTGTCACCGAGTCCGGCATCGTGGTCATC
>JACDGQ010000036.1 GCA_013821615.1 Planctomycetota bacterium | reverse complement strand
TCGCCAGGTCGCGTCCTCTGCGAACGCCTGGCGAGCCGCTCACTGCTTTCTCGGGCCCCCCGCGAGCAGCTGCTTGGTGTACAGCATGAACCCGGCATTGATGCAGGTCTCCGAGCCGCCGTCCACCACGTGCGGATCCTTGAGCAGGTTCGACTCCCCGGCCAGGGCGAGCAGCGAGGGCTCCCACTGCGCGAGCGGGATGAGGTCGGCCTTGAGGTTGCTGCGATCGGGGCCACTGCCATGGACGTTATCGGACCACTGGTGCGGGCCCCGGTACATCGCGTGGCGTGCGGTCGCGGCGAAGACCCGCATCTGTTCGACGGTGACGGAGGTGTAGCCCGAGGTGAACGCGGCGATCAGGCCGCGGATGTCGTGCTGGGCGTGGCCCTGGTTCTCCTTGCGCTGCTCATCGGGCGGCACCAGGTAGAACCAGCGTGCGACCTTGGCGCCGTCCGCAGCCGCATAGTATTGCGCCGAGGCGACGAACCAGGTGGCGTAGCGTTCGACCACGCCCTTCCACAGCGCCAACTCCGGCGGGTGGTCGCCGAGCAGGTCGTGGCAGCGCGCCGCGTAGAGGTGCGGCAGCATGTACATCGCCTGGATGTTCCAGGGCGGTGGGCTGCCGCTCGCGGGCGTCCTGGTCGGGTTCACGATGGTGAAGGTGTCGGGAATGACGCAGTATTTGCTCACGTACTGCCGCAGGACCTCCTCGGTCATGCGCAGGTAGGTCAGCCCGCGCTCCTTGTAGGTCGCACCGTAGGCGTAGGGATCCCCGCCTGGCACCGTCGCCGTCCACATCGCCGGGGTGTCGAGGATCAGCCAGGCGATGCAGGCGACGTGGCCCGCGACCATCGCGCTCTCGCCGCCCGCACCGTCGGCCTCTGCGGACATCGGCCACACCGGCTCGACCGCGCCGGTCCATTGCACGGTGTGCTGGCCCTTCGGCTGGTCGTTGCGGTAGGCGCAGAAGGCATCGGCGAAGCGCACGGCCTGCGCCATGATGCGGGGATCGCGGGTCGCCTCGAAGACCCTGCTGATGCCGGCGATCTCGGTGCCGCTCTTGTGCGTCGCCATGGCGTTGCCGGCGTTCGAGGTCTGCGGCTGCAGGCCGCGGATGCCATCGAGGAAGCTGTCCAGTTCCTTCGCCGTGATCGGACCGTCCATGCTCTCGATCACGTAGGCGGCGAGCCGCGCCGGAGCGCACCACCAGATGCACGCGCAGAGCAGGATGAGCGCGCTGCGGCGCTGCGCCCTGCCCTGCCAACAAGTCGCGCGGGGGGACGCCGTGGCGAACGGCATCGGGCTGGAGAGGTGCATCATGGGATTCCTTCTGCCGGGCCCGGTGCGGGCTCGCTGGTCTGGAACGGGGAAGCGGGCAAGCCTTCCGCGTTGAACAGGTTGAAGAGCGGGTTGGCCGCCCAGGCATAGCGCACCTGGGTCGGGGCGGCGACCGCGGGGCTCGTGACGGTGACGGTGTCGCCCGCGATGGTCGCCTCACCCCACGCCCAGTGCCCGTCCGCGCCGGCGATGGCGAAGCCGGTCAACGCGCCGCCTTTGGCGACGAGACCGCCGCCGACCTGGGTGAAGCGCACGCGCACCGTGCGCCCGGCGACGATTGACGACGCGTAGAGCGGACCGGCGTAGACCAGTCCCTTTTCGCCGTAGGCCAGGGCGCGCGCGGCCAGGCTCAGGCGGTAGCCGAAGGGTTGCTTGTGCGAGGGATGGACCTTCCCGTCGCCGATGTCGATCCCCACCGCCAGGGCGGTTCCCGGCAGGGCCAGCGCCAGGCGCTGTGCATTGCGCACCAGGGGCCAGCCCGCGGTCTCCTGGTCGACGTCGCTCTGCAGCGGTCCGGTGTTGGGGAGCTGCACGATCAGGAAGGGCAGCTGGGGCCGCTGCCACGTGCGCCGCCAATAGCGGACCAGCGCAATCAGGCGCTGCTGGTAGACGCGGTCGTAACCGGCGCGCGCATCCGCCTCGCCCTGGTACCAGATTGCGCCGCGTACGGCGTACGGCACCACGGCGGCCAGGTAGCCCTGGAAGAGGTCGCCGCCGCGCTTCATGCCCGGGTCAGCGGGCTCGACCTGCGGATCGAACCAGCGCTGGATGAAGACCGAGCCCTGCGCGCCGATGACCATGCCGACCGGCACGCGCAGCTTCTCCTGCAGCTCATGGGCAAAATGGAACGCGACCGCCGACATGGCGGGACCATCTGTCGGCGTGAAGCTCTTCCACTCCCCGGTCGTACCGCCCTTGCCGGGATGGGTGGTCAGGAAGCGCAGCGTCGGGTGCTCCGTCGTGCGCGCGGCATCGCCTTCGTCGCCAAGGGTGCGCGCCATGTTCGACTGGCCGCTGGCCAGCCACACCTCGCCCACCAGCACATCGGCGATGGTCAGCAGCGTGGCGCCCTGCACCGTCATGGTATGGGGTCCGCCCGCCGCCAGCGGTGCGAGCATGACCTGCCAGCGCCGTCCTTGTCCACCACCGTGCGCTGCGTCTGCCCGGCGATGGTGACGACGATGGATTCGCCCACGCTGCCGGTGCCCCAGATCGGATCCGGCTGGTCCCTCTGCAGGACCAGGTGGTCGCTGAACGGCAGGGCGACGGTGGCGGCCGCGGCCTGCTGGGTCACGGCTGCCAGCACCAGCGCGCAGAATCTGGACAAGTGAGAGCTCACACGCATCGGCTTATCTCCGCCCATGACCGTGGCGATGGGTGACCGCATGGCCCCCCATCATACCGTCCAGCAGGTCGCGGGACAACAGCGGACGCAGTGTGGAATCCGGGCTTGGAGGTGAGTTTCCGCGGCGATCCCACCCATCTGCGAGGTCTAGCCACCGTTCGCGGAGAAATGGGCTTGTGCTTCTTAACGGAACAGGCCGCACTGCGCCTGCTGCCACCTGCCCAGGATGCGCCGTGAACTCCCGGCAGCGGCACCACGCATGGAGGTCACAACGGGCGCAACGAAAAGTGCGTGCGCGCGTGGTCCCAGGTCACCACCGGTCGGTGCGGAAGGGGGGCGCCGGCAAGCCGGCCGCATTCACCAGATTGCAGCCCTCCGCGTTCTCCGCCCACGCGTAGCGGACGGCTACCGGTTGCGCGACCTGTGGGCTGGACACCGTCACCGCCTCGCCCGCGATGACGGCTTCCGCCCAGACGAACTGCCGATCCACCCCGGCGATGGCGAAGCGCTGCAGCGGGCCGCCCATGGCGGCGAGCCCATGCGCATGCGTGAAGGTCAGGCTGATGGCGCCTGCGGTCACTTCCATCGCCTGGTAGCGGGGGCCGCTCGCTTCACTGGTGCGTCCATGGGCCTGGGCCAATGCCACCAGGGCGAGGCGTCGTCCGACCTCCTGCTTGGTGGTCGGGTGGATGGTGTAGCGGCTGCCCAGATCAGGGCCGACGGCGATGCCCGCATGCGGCACCGTGTCCGCGACCTGCAGCTGGGCCTCGCGCAGGAACGCCCAATCGGCGCGCTGGTCGGCAGTCTTCGGCGGCATGCCGTTGTTCACCAGCTGCTGGATCAGGAAGGGGAAGTCCCCTTGGCCCCAGCGGCTGCGCCAGTCCTGGATCATCAGCGTCAGCAGCTGCCGGTATTCGCCTGGGCGGCCAGCGTTGTTCTCGCCCTGGTACCAGATCGCCCCACGCAGGGCGTAGGGGATCAGCGGTGCGATCATGCCGTTGTACAGCGCTGACTGCACCATGCGGAACGGCATGGTCACGAGCTTCGGCCGGCCAGCCAGGGCCGCCTGCGCGAGCGGGGGGAAGGCGGTCTCCTGCCGCGCCAGCCAGCGATCATCGATGGTGGCGGGATCGGGCACCGGCACCTCGAGCTGGCTGCCCCACTGCCAGACGCCGGACGTCACGCTCGCGGAGCAGATGCGCACGGCGACCACATTGCGACCGGCCGTGACCAGCCCGGCGGGGACCAGGTAGGAGCGCTGCCCGAAATAATAGTCCGGTGCCTGGTCGCCACCGTGACCGATCTCCACGCCGTTCCAGAAGGCGGTGTCGTACTGCTCGTTCATCCAGTTGAGCTTGAGCACGAAGGCGTGCCCGGCGGCCACCGTCGGCAGGTGGATCTCCTTGCGCAACCAGAACACGCCGCCGCTGGTGAAACCCAGCTGCTGCCACGTGCCAGGTAGGGTCACGGAATTCCAGTCATGGGTGTCGAGGTCGGCATCCGCCCAGCCGCGCGCTGCGGCCGCGATGGGCGGCGGGATCACCCCATGCGCCTCCTCCCAGGCGCGGCGTTCGCCCGGGAAGCGGCGCAGGGCCTCGGGCTGCGCCTTGAACGTGGCGTGGTCGGCCCGGGCACGCTCGGCCAGGACCGGGACGGTCATCAGCGCCTCCTGCGCGGTCCACGATTCCGCCGGCGTGCCGCCCACCGAGGCGTGGATCAGGCCGATGGGGACCTGCAGTTCCTGCTGCAGGGTCCGGCCGAAGAAATAGGCGACCCCCGAGAACTCCGCCACCGTGCCCGGCGCGCACACCACCCACGCGCCGGCCGCGTCCCGTGCCGGTGCGAGCGCGGGGCGCTGGGCGACGGTGAACATGCGCAGCTGCGGATGTGCCGCCGCCGCGATCTCAGCGGGCGCATCCGCGCAGGCGCCGACCGCCATGGTCATGTTGGATTGTCCGGAACACAGCCACACGTCGCCCACCAGGACATCGTGCCGGGTCAGCACCGCGGCACCGGCGCGCACCACCAGATCGCGCGCCGTGGCGCTGACGGGCTGGGGATCGAGCTGCGTCCGCCACTCGCCCGCCGCGTCGGCGATCGCGGTCCTGTCCTGGTCTGCGAACGTGACTGCGACCGCCGTGCCCGCGGTCGCAGTCCCCCATACCGGTATGATCCGGTCGCGCTGCAGCACGGCATGATCGACGAACAGCGGTGCTAACGTCACCTCGGCCGCATCCGCGACATCCGCATGCTGCAGGATCAGGACGAACAGCAGCGCAGCGGGAAGCGCATGGGTGGGAACGCGGGTCATGGCAGCGATCCTTGTCGGCTGGGGGTGCTGCAGAGCAGGCGTTTCTTTCGCAGGCGTGGCGGCTCGGCGGCCGCACGTGTCCATGATACCCGCCACGCGGAGGCGCGGCCAACGGCGGTCTACCGGCTTACGGGCTCATGGACGGCTTGCGGGACACGTGTTCGAGCGGCCGTTTCATGCCAGATCGGGTAGGACCCTGGTGCCGATGCCGATCGGCTTCTTCAGGGGCACGCCGACGCGCGCCAGGATGGCGGTGAGCAGATCGCCGTGGTTGCCGCTGATCTTCGGCACGTAGCGCCCGGTGCGCACCGTGCCGCCGCCGCGCCCGGCGAGGATGGTGGGCAGGTCGGTGTTGGTGTGGGAAAATCCGTCCCCCAGGCCTGATCCGTACATCATGATGACGTTGTCGAGCAGGTTTCCCGCGCCCTCGCGCAGGCCCTTCATGCGCCCGAGGATGTAGGCGAACTGGGTGATGTAGTAGCGCGCGCACTGGTTGTAGCCCGCGATCTTCTCGGCGCGGTTCTCGTGGTGGCTGAAGCCGTGATGATCGCTCTTCAGGCCGAGATTGGTGAAATTCATGCCGGTCGGATGGCTGGGGATCAGCGTGCAGACGCGCGTGGTGTCGGTCTGGAAGGCCAGCACCATCAGGTCGCCCATCATGCGGGTGTGGTCCGCCCAGTGGTCGGCATCGCGGTGATCCTCGCCTGGTGGAATGGTGATGGTGATGGGTTCGGAGCGCTTGTAGGCGGTGGCCGAGGCGCCCTTGTCCGCCTTTGCGCGTGCGGCTTCGGCCTGCTGGCGTTCGATGGCGACGATCCGCGCCTGCAGCGCATGCACGGTCTCGAGGTAGTCGTCGAGCTGGCGCTGGTCGCCGACGCTGATCTGCGCGCGCAGGTCCTTGGCCGATTCCAGCACCTTGTCGAGCATGCTGCGGTCGAGCGAGTCCCCGTCATCCACCGCGGCCACGGCGCCGGCGGCGATCTTGCTGGCATCGACGGCGGGTCCCCCGTGCTTCAGCGGCCGTGACTGGCGCGACGAGAACAGCCGCTTGTAGACGTTGGCCGGGCTGGTCTCGACCGGCAGCGGCTGCGTGGCGGTACGGAAGTTGCCCGTGGTGTAGTAGCGGTTGTTGACGCCATCCTGCCCCGTGCCGCTGGCCGCGTTGTCGCGAAAGCCGAGTTCAAGCGAGGGCAGCGCGGTATACGGGCCGAGGTGCTGCGCCGCGATCTGGTCGATCGAGGGGGCGATGTCGATGTTGGCGCGGTTGTCGGTGTTCAGCAGCTGGCCGGTGAGCCAGCTCGACAGCTCGATGGCATGCGCGGCGTTGCCGACCGCACCATGGTCGGCGCCGGTGTTGCCACCCAGCACCAGGCAGTAGTCGATGACCGCGCGCAGCGGCTCGAGATTGTCGGACAGCACGGTCGGGAACACCGCGGCTTCCTTGGGGAAGAAGTCGGGCAGGTGCACGCCGTTGCACTGGTACATGAAGGCCAGCCGCACCGGCGGCTTGGCCGCGCCGCCGCGGGGCGGGTCCGCCCAGCCCATGGTCTCGAGCAGGGGCAGACCGAGGGCGACGCCCAGGCCCTTGAGGCAGGTGCGGCGGTCGATGAGCCAGTTTGTGCGCATGGCGGACTCCAGGTCAGCGGTTGTCGCGATTGAGGAACGGGTAGCTGGCGACGATGCCGACCAGCACGGTCTGCAGGCGGTAGCCGTCCTGCGCCGCGGCCGCGGCGATCTGGTCGACCACCACCTCGTCGTAGCCATCGAGGTGGCGGCACAGCGTGTAGGCGAGCAGTTTGGCGACGATGGTGCGGCAGAACTCGTCCTGCCGACCGGCGAGCAGGCGCTTGAGCTCCTGCGGTGAGCGGAAGGTGGCTCCTCCCGGCAGGGCGCCGGTCGCATCGACCGCTCCACCGGTATCGTCCCGGTCGCGCCAGCGCCCGAGCGGATCGAAGTTCTCCAGCCCGAAACCGAGCGGGTCGATCATGCGGTGGCAGCCGGCGCAGGCGGGGTCGGCGCGGTGCCGCTCGGTGCGCTGCCGCAGGGTCAGTTGGCTGTTCGCGGGCGTGTCCTGCCGCTCGAGCGGCGGCACGTTCATCGGCGGCGGCGGCGGCTCCTGGCCAAGGATCTGCGCCATCACCCACTGGCCGCGCTTGACCGGGCTGGTGCGCGCGGGCAGCGAGGTCACCGCGAGCACGCCGGGCAGGGTCAGCACGCCACCGCGATTGCCGTCGGCGAGGTCGACACGGCGCATCTGCGGCCCCTTCACCGTCGCCTCCAGGCCGTAGATGCGCGCCAGCGGACCGTTCATCCAGGTGTAATCGGCGGTGATCAGCTCGACCATGCTGCGGTTCTCGCGCAGGATGCTGCCGAACAGCAGCGCGCCCTCCTCGTACATCGCGCGGCGCAGGTCGCTGGTCAGCGGCGGGAAGCCCTTGCGCTCCACGAAGGCGAGGTCGGCGAGCCGGTCGAGCCCCAGCCACGGCGCGCCGAAGCCGTCGAAGAGCGCGTGCGCACGCGGGTCGGCGAGCAGCCGGCGCGTCTGCTGCGCGAGCATCACCGGGGTGCGCAGGCGGCCCGCGTCGGCGAGCGCGGCGAGCTCGTCATCGGGCATCGTCGACCAGATCAGGTAGGAGAGCCGCGCCGCGACCTGGTGCTCGCCCAGGGGCACGATGCCCGGGGCTGCGCTGGCCGCGTCGTCCGGCGTCAGGAAGAGGAATGCGGGCGCCACCAGCACGGCCTTGAGCATCAGCTTCACCGCTTCGGAGAAGACCTCGTCCTGGGCATCGGCGAGCGCGAACACGTCGAGCAGCGCCGCCACCTCGTTGGCGCTCGGTGGACGGCGGTACGCGCGTCGCGCAAAAGCCCGTGCGATGGCGGCCGCCGCGTCGCGTCTGCTGACGTCCTTGCCCGGCATGGCGACGAAGATGCGCTTCTGCGCTGCGGAAGGGGGCAGCGCCGGCGGCCCGAGCACCTCGAGCGACTGGATGGTCACGGTCCGCCGGCCGAGGTCCCCGGGCGTAGGCGGCTTCGCAGCGGCCGGCGTGGGCGGTTTCGGGTTGGTCGCGCCCGGCTTCGGCCTGCCGCCAGATGGTGCGGCCGGCGGTCCGGCCTCGGGCTCGATGAAGGGATTCACCAACATGACCGAAATCTTCGCTCGGCCGGCCGCGAGTCTGCAGGTGACCGTGTAGGCGGCCGTGGTCTTGCCGGTGGCGACGGCCTTGATCTCGCCGGCGAAGCGGTTGTCGACCCGCACCGCGAGGCGCAGCGGCTCACGGCTCGCGGTCTTCTCCGCCAGCGCCAGCAGGCGCACGGTATAGGTGCCGTCGACCGGCGCTGCGACCAGCGCGCTGATCTCGCCCGGACCGCTGATGCGCCGCTCCGCTCCATCGGGCCTGCCTTCAGCGCTGGTGCCATCGGCGATCGCATCGAGCTGACCGGCATTCCACTTCAGCACCAACTGCTCTGGAAGGATGATCTCGTCCAGCACCTGGTCGGCGATCAGCAGGTATTTCTCCATCAGCAGCGGCGAGATGCTGCTGCTGTAGCCTTCGCCGACCACATCCCGAGGCAGCTCGCTGGCGACTTGCGGGTCGACGCCGAGCAGATCGTGGAGGGTGTTGGCGTATTCGGCCTGGGAGAGGCGCCGCAGCAATCCCGGACCGGGCGTTCGGGGACTCAGGCGGCGCAGCCCGTTCATCCAGGCGAGCAGCTGACCGCGTTCGGCGTCGCTGGGCTGCTTGCGTTCTTTGTCCGGCGGCATCTCGCGCGCGAGCAGTTTCGCAGCGCAGGTCTTCCACACGTCGCGCTCGGCCAGCGCTCCCGTGCCGGTCGCGAATCGGGCGAGGTCGAGGTCGCCTTTGGCCTTGGCACCATGGTGGCAGGATCCGCAATAGGTGGTCAGCAGCGGTGCAATGACATGCTCGAAGGCCTGTGCAGAGGCCGCGCTGGCGCCTTCGAGCGACCAGGTCGCGGCGGGTTCGGCAGCGCTTACGAGGCCGCCCGGGCTGCAGGCCAGGAACACGGGCATGACCGACCCCGGCAACGAAGCCCAGTGGCGTAAGAATATTACAGTAAATAACTGTAAGAGTACCGATGACCGTAATGATTTCACAAGGGTCTTATGGTGATACAAGCGGCGGCATGTCAGTGATTATCCGCATGCATACCCGTTTTACCCCTGACTGTTAATATAACTATTTGCGTAGTCCCGTTTTGTAAATCGTTACAGAAAAAATAACTAATTACATTTTCATACATTGACTCCGCCACTTCAGGCACCAGCATCTGGCATGGTCAACCAACTGGCGATCGCCACCGCACTGGGCCTGTCCACCGCCACGGTCAGCCGCGCACTACGCGGCCGCGGCAGCCACGATCCGCGCACCCGGGCCTTGGTTCTGGAGGAGGCCGGCCGCCAGGGCTACCGTCTGCCTCAGCGCGACGACCAGCAGGACGACGCTCCGGCCCGGGTCCCGGCGATCGCCGTCGTTCTCGCCACCGCGCATCCGCGCCACGGCGACCTGCCGACGGTGGCGCTGCGCCTGCTGCAGGGCATCAGCGCCCGCGCCCGCGTCCTGGGGCTGATGCTGCACGTCGAGTACCTGACGCGGGACGCTGACGGCACCGTGCCCGATCCCGCGGACTCACCCGCGCTGCGCGCCGGTGGTGGAGTGGATGGCGCCATCGTCATCGGCGACGTGCCGGCAGCGTCGCTGGGCGCGCTCGCCAAGCGCTTCCCGCTGGTGCGCATCTGCGTGCGCGATCCCGGCTGCCAGCTCGACGTCATCGGCCAGGACGACGTCGCCGCGATCGGCGAACTGATGGCGCACCTGCGCAGCCTGGGCCACCGCGGCATCGGTTTCTGCGGCGACGGTACGTCGCGCTCGTTCATCAACGCCCGCGCCGCGGCCTTCCAGCAGGCGATGCTGCAGCAGGGCGATGGGCCGGCGCCGCTGGTCAATGTGGGCCGCGAGACGCTCGATGCGGCAGCGTGCGCCGCGCGCGTGGCCGGGTTCATCGCGCAGGGGAACACGGCCTGGATCTGCATCCACGACGAACGCGCCCACGCGCTGACGCGGATGCTGCGCGAACGTGGCCTGCGCGTCCCCGAGGACGTCTCGATATGCGGCTTCGACGCCCTGCCCACGCCGCACGGACTTCCCGCCATGACCACCATCGATTGGCCATTCGAAGACCTGGGCGGCGAGGCGGTGAAGCGCGTGCGCGAGCGCCTCGCAGCACCGGACGAGCCGCTGCGCATGGTGGCCCTGCCTGGCCGGCTGGTGGTGCGCGAATCCACCGCGCGAGCGCCTTCAGGAAGCGGACCAGCATCGGAACTTGGGTAGCGCCATGTCATTGGAGAGCGGTCCGCCTGCGACCATGTACACCAACCGCCGATCAGGAAAAAGCGCAACGCCAGCCTCGTTGAACACGTATGCATACCGGGCATTTTGCGCACGGTAGGCATACAGGATCCGGAGCAGTCTGCGCTGGCGATTTTGAACCCGTGTTGAGATGAGCTGACCAATGCCGATCCTCCACCTGCTGATCGTCACCATCGCATGCACCGCCTGGGCGGCGGCAGGTGAGCCGGCCCCGGTGGTCGATCTCAGCGGTTTCGCTGCCGATAGCGGCGTGACGGTGGGCCAGGTCGGTGGCACGCTGATGCTGGACTGGCCGATTGCCGCCGGTCGTCAGGGACGCCTGGTGCTGCGCGTCGGCGGCGGCGAACCGCTCATCGCCAGCCTGGGGCTGGGCGAGGGCGCGGCGATCATCAGCGAGGCGGATCCCTTTTACGTCCTGACCGTCGGCAAGCGCATCCTCGACAAGCAGACCGGCTGGACGGTGTTCTTCGACTCGCCCTACACCCGCCCGTACCAGCACTCCGCCGCGACGCTCGCGCGCAGCGCCTACACCGTCACCAGCCTCGGGCGCAGCGTCAGCGTCACCATTGCCGGCCTCAGTGCCGGGGTGTTCGCCG
This sequence comes from Planctomycetota bacterium, assembly GCA_013821615.1. GTDB lineage: Bacteria > Planctomycetota > UBA11346 > UBA11346 > UBA11346 > BOG-1363. Next base: position 2,693 of record JACDGQ010000036.1, on the reverse strand, counting down.
GCGACCTGCGCTTCACGGTGTGGGCCGGCTGCCCGCTGGTCCGCCAGGAAGCGGTGGTCGCCACCACAGAGGGCGACGTCGCGCTCAGCTACGGCGCCGGTCTGACCGCGCGCACCCCGAGCTGGGATGGTGTCGCCTGGCGCGACAATCATGATACTTGGCAGCACGCCAGCGAGCACGGCACCGGCGCATCCCAACCTGTGGCCACGCGCCTGCGCACGGTCATCGCCGAAAGCGCGCACGGATCGCTCGCCGCCTTCCCTGCGCCCCACCAGTTCTTCTACCCGCTCGATTTCGCCGACAACTTCGCCTTCAATCTGGTCGGCCGCGGCTATGGCAAAGTCTTCGACACCCCGGCCTTCGGCATCCGCCAGAGCATCGACGGCGACCGCCGCCACGTCCCGTGGGTCAACGCGCCACCCGGCAGTCAGCAGCATCTCGGGGTCTTCTACCTGCTCAGCCCGGGCGATGCCCAGCACACCTACGCCGAGGTCGCGACCTATACGCACGGTGATGCCTATGTGCCGCTGCCCGGCTACCACACCTTCACCAGCCACTACCACATCGAACACACCCTGGACCTGATGCGCGCCCAGCGCGACCAGCAGACCACGGGCATCCCCAAGGGCTTCGAGCAGCCGGCCTTCATCGACGTCTTCCGCCATCTCGGCATCGACATCGCGCACCTCGCCGAGTTCCACGTGGGCGAGACCCCCAACCTGGCCGACGGCCCGCGCCTCGCGCAGCTCGCGGTGCTGCACGGTGAATGCCGCCGGCTTTCCGGCGACGGCTTCCTGCTGCTGCCCGGCGAGGAGCCCAACGTCCACCTGGGCGGCCACTGGATCAGCTTCTTCCCCAAGCCGGTGAACTGGGTCCTCAACCGGCCGGCCGGAACGCCATTCTCCGCGCAGGTCGCGGACGTCGGCACGGTCTACCACGTCGGCAGCCCGGCCGATGTGCAGGCGCTCTTCGAGCAGGAGCACGGCCTGTTCTGGACCGCGCACCCGCGCATCAAGGCCTCGGGCGGGCAGCCCGACAGCTACCAGGCCACGCCCTTCTTCCATTCGCCGAACTTCCTCGGCGGCACCTGGAAGGCGATGCCCGCCGACCTCTCGCTGCCGCGTCTCGGCACGCGCTCGCTCGACCTGCTCGACGACATGGCCAACTGGGGCGAGCGCAAGCAGGTGCTTGGCGAGGCCGATCTGTTCAAGATCATGCTCGATTACGAAGTCTACGCGCACCTCAACATCAACTATCTGCAGCTCCCCAAGGTCCCGACCTTCGACCAGCCATGGACGCCGATTCTCGAGACCCTGCGCGCCGGACGCTTCTTCACCACCACTGGCGAGATGCTGATCACCGCTTTCGAGATCGGCGGCAAAGGCAGCGGCGAGGAGCTGGCCCTGCCCGCCAGCGGCGCGACCATCGTGCGCGCGCACCTCGCATGGACCTTCCCGCCGGCCTTCGCCGAGGTGGTGTGGGGCGACGGCGTGGCGGTGCACCGCCAGCGCGTCGACCTCAGCCGCCAGCCGGCCTTCGCCGCCACCGACCTCGCCATCCCGGTGGTGATGCCCGGCGCCACCTGGGCACGCTTCGCAGCCTGGGACGTCGCGGTCGACGGTGCCTTCACCCAGCCGGTGTGGATGGTGAGATGACCGGCCTGGCGGTGCGAGGTACGAGATGTCCGCATGACGGGGTCGCGCACGATCCCCTGGAGAGAGCGCCGCGCCTGCCCGCATGCACCGCTTCTTCCCGCCCTGGATCGTCGGAAAATCGCCTGTAATCCCTGGTCAGGGACCAGGGACTACGTGACGACATGGATGAAAACGAGATCAACCGCCTGGTGCCCCTCGCCCAGCAGGGCGACCATGACGCCTTCCAGCGCCTGGTGGAGATCATCCACTACGACGTGCGGGTATTTGTCGCCGTGCGCTGCGCCACCGATGATCTGGTCGAAGAGGTCGTGCAGTCGGCCCTGATCACCAGCTGGCGGGTGCTGCCCAAGTACGAGGCGCGCGGTACGTTCGTATCGTGGGTCAAGGGCATCGCGCTCAACCACTTGCGCAAGGAGCTGAGCAACCGGGCGCGCTCCGCTGGACGCGACCTGGGCACGCTGCTGGCACGTCACGATGCGGCCGCGCTCGATGCCCAGATCGATCAAGGCGAAGATCCACGCTTGGAACGCTTGCGCGTCTGCATGGGAAGACTGAGCGAGACGCTGCGCACGTTGATCGATCTGCGCTACCGGGAAGACCTGGACCTGGACGCGCTCGCTGCGCGCTTGGGCAGGACCGCAGGCGCCTTGGCCGTGCAATTCCATCGTCTGCGCAAGACCCTGCGCGCGTGCGTCGACATCCACGAGCCGACCACATGACGCCTGAGGACGAGGAAAACCTGGAGCGCTGGTGCGACGGCACGCTGGTGGGCGAGCGCTTGAGCGCGTGGACCACCCGCGTGGCCCGTGATCCGGGCTTGCAGGCGGAACTCGCCGCCGAACGCCGCTTCGTCCATCATGTGCGCGTTATCGCCATGGCCGACACGGAACGTGCCGCTGCCGCACGCGACGCTGCCGTGCGGACCCGCGCCCTGATCGCCGCGGATCGCCAGTCCAGCCGCACCCATACCGTGGCGCAGGTCATGGCAGGGGCGCGGCGACGTGCACCACTGCGCTGGTGGCCGGCATGGGCCAGTGC
>JACDGQ010000596.1 GCA_013821615.1 Planctomycetota bacterium | reverse complement strand
GCGCGATCTCGGGCGGACGCGAGATCTGCGCCAGGCCGATCTCCACCCGGCTCTGCAGTGCGGCAAGCGCTCGCACCGGAGTCTGGCTCAGCGACCAGCCGACGCAGCGGAAGACCAGCGGGGTGTCCTTGCCGACGCCGACGTAGATCGCTCCATCCCTGGGATCGGCATAGGTCATGCCGGCGAAGAATTCACCCGGCAGGTCGTAGATCCCAAGCCGGCTGCCGCCTGGCGGGAAGAGCGTGTCGATGTACAGCCCGTCCGCGTCGTAGAGCACCACGCCGCAGCGCGACTGGTCGAGGACCGGCAGGATGCCATTCAGCGGAGCGCGGATGTGCATGCCGCCCATGGTCTCGCCACGCTCCGCCACGCCGGTGAGGGCGGCGCGGCCGACGCGCCAGCGCAGGCGCAGGCCGCCCTTGCCGTCCGGGACATAGGCGGAGACCTTCTCCTGCGCACCCTGGTTGGCGCTGAAGTTGGGGCCGCCGCGCGCGGTGATCCAGAAGCCGCGCTCAGGCGTGCCATCGATCTGGCTCCAATCGCTGGTGTAGGCGTCGCTCAGCTCGTTGCCGCCGAAGAGCGCGGTGGCGGTGCCCGCGGCCCTGGCCGCGAACACCGGATCGGTGAACAGGCGCTGCCACGCCCCGAATTCCGGGATGCCGCGCTCATCGCAGCGCGCCACCGGCAGGCGCCACACGTCGCGTCCATCCTGGTTGATCGCGAGCAGGGCGAGGTCCTCGGCCACCTGTTGGCCGTGCCAGCGCAGGATGTGGCCGGGCAGCTGCAGGGGCGAACCGCGGTACTCGTCCTCCTGCACGTGTCCGTCGCCGTTGGCGTCGCGCCACAGGAAGTGCTGCGCCGGACCCTTAGGCGACGCGATCTGGACCATTCCCGCGGCCAGCCGCCAGCGGTCGCCATCCAGACGGTAGATCGCGTACTGGCTCTGCATCGCGCAGGCCAGGAACGGCCTGCCGCCGACGCGCACCATGCGCGCATGGTCGAAGCCGGGCAGCAGCGGATCGGTCCCGACCTCGGGCCACACCGCCTCGAGGACGAAGCGGCTGGTGGCGTAATCGATGCGGTAGCGGCTGAGCCAGCCGCCGTGCCCGGCGACGTAGGCCTGGCTCGCATCCGCGGGGTCGACCATCCAGCCATCGTTGGCCTTGGTCTGCAGGCTGGGGTATTCGCGCAGCAGCGCGCCGTCGGCGCTCCATTCGCTGACCCGGCTGGGGCCATCCTGCTCGACCACCAGCAGGCGGTCCTTGCCGGCGGCGTCGGTCCACGACGCCAGCTTGGTCGGGCGCATGAACGTCTCGCGGTCGTAGGTCCCGGGCTTCTGCACGTCGAGGTGGCCGTAACTGCGCAGGCGTTTGCCGTTCGCGGCATACTGGTGCACCCGATTCGCGGCCGGCTCGCTGACGTAGATGCGACCGGAGCCGTCGACGGCCAGGCCACCGGGCTCCATGCCGGCCAGCGCGACGACGGGCTGCCACGGGCCATCGGGCAACCCATCCTTGAGCGCCACCGCGCTGACCGCCCAGCCCGCGCCCACGGCGTGCAGGGCATAGAGCCTGCCCCCGCGCGCCGCCAGGCCGTGCGGGCGCGCCAGCGGGATGGTGGCGAGGATCTTGCCGCCCTCGCCCGCATGGACGGTGACCACGTCGACGGGCTCCGCGCCCTCGACGTACCAGTGCTCGCCTTTGCGCTCCAGCCGGCCGCGCTGGGCGATGAACACCGTCGTGTGCCCAGCGGCGCGCCAGGCCGCCATCGCGGTGACGCTGCCGTCGGGGGCGTAGCCATTCGCGCGCATGGCGCGCGGACTGGCGCCGAAATCCTTGCCGTCAGGGCGGTAGACGTGGCAGCCGCCGTCGACGGAATAGCTCCACACCGTGTCGCCGTCGGTGCAGGTGCTGGTGCCGCCACCGGCGCCACCGGATGGGAAGGCGCGCAGAAACTGGCCTGGACCAGGCGGCTTGCGCAGGTCGATCACCGGATTGCTCAGGCCGTTCTCGAGATAGCTGTAATAGAATACCGCCACGCCCTCCGGACTCACCGCCACATCGCCGATCGGCGAGTTCACCGGATCGCCGTGGAAGGGTTCGCCCTGCGCGCCCGCGTCCGCGGGGATCGGCAGCCAATCCGACACGCCGCCGACGAAGCGCGGCACGACGGAATGGAATGCGCCGTCCACCGCCCATTTTTCCGCCGGCATGCAGATGCCTTTGACCGCGTACGTGCCCGGTGGCACCGGCATGAAGTTGTCATCGAGGCCGTTCCACACCTCGCTGAAGGCGCCGCCGTTGCCGGCCGTGACGGTGCGCGGCACGCCGGCGGCGAACTGGCTGATGATCCAGTCCGGGTTCCTGGGATCGACGATGGCCAGGGTCACGCGCCAGATCTTCGAGGGCGAACCGTCGGCGGGCAGCCGATACGTGATCGGCACGCCGATGGGCGCCGTCTCGGCGGTGGCGGCGCAGGCGATGGCGCACAGGCTGAGGAGGAATCCGTTCATGATGCGCATGGGTCGGCTCCGAAGTGGCAGAGATGCTGAAGGACGAGCGTCGCCGTGGCTGACGGCCATCCGGTGCGGCACCGGCATGTTCACTCGAGGATGAAGGTGCCCCAGCGGGCCGGCGTCAGCTCGGCCTCGCCGGGCACGTCGTTGACCAGGTTGGTGGCCTGGTTGCTCCAGTAGCGACGCGCGACGGTGGTCGTGCCGCCGGGATCCGCGGCCAGCACGCCGGCGTCGCCGGCGATGGTCAGGCCCGGCCTGGGCACGATGCCGAGCTTTTCCCAGGGGATGCTCGCCTCGACCAGGAAGCCGCCGGGACAGGGCGCCGCCGCCACC
>JACDGQ010000595.1 GCA_013821615.1 Planctomycetota bacterium | reverse complement strand
GCGGCCCAGCTCGGCCCCATCCAGCGCGCCGAGCCCCGCTCCGTCGCGGTGGAGCGCATGGTGCGGCTGATGGAGCGCGCCCACGCCCGCGGCGTGCAGGTCGTGGTGTTTCCCGAGCTGGCCCTGACCACCTTCTTCCCGCGCCACTACCACGCCGACCGGGCCGAAGCCGACGGCTGCTTCGAAACCGCCCTGCCATCGAACGAGACGGCGCCGCTGTTCGAGGCGGCGCGGCGCTACGGCATCGCCTTCCACCTCGGCTACGCCGAGCGCACGCCGGACGGACGGCACTTCAACACCGCCATCCTGGTCAACCCGGCCGGCGAAGTCATGCTGAAGTATCGAAAAATCCACCTGCCCGGCCACGCCGAGTACGACCCGGCGCGCCAGGCGCAGCATTTGGAAAAGCGCTATTTCGACGTGGGCGACCTGGGCTTCCCCGTCGTGCGCGCGCCGCTCGGCGGCGTGCCGGTGAACGCCGGGCTGATGATCTGCAACGACCGCCGCTGGCCGGAGGCGTGGCGCGTGCTGGGCCTGCAATCGGTCGAGCTGGTGATGCTGGGCTACAACACGCCGAGCACCAACCAGGATGCTCAAGGCTTTGAGGCGCACCACCTCCGGGTGTTCCACAGCCACCTCGTGATCCAGGCCGGAGCGTACCAGAACGCCACCTATGCCGTCGCCACCGCGAAGGCCGGCGTGGAGGACGGTTGCGAGGTAACCGGGGCAGATCCCCGGGCAATCAGGCTGGCGCTGCGGCCTGACGGACGAGGTCGGGGAGCGGCGGGATGCTGACGGCGCCCGGCACGTGCAGGCGGTCGCCGAGATAGCGATAGAACGAGACCTTGAGCTTGCTGCAGGTCTTCATCAGGCCGAGCAGGACGTCGCGCGCGGTGCGGCCTGCGGTGCTCATGGTGCCGCCGGAGATCTTGCGCTTGGTCACGCAGGCGCGGATGTCGTTCTCCGATCCGTTGGTGTGCAGCGGGATCTCGGGATGCTGCAGCACGCGCAGCAGTTCGTGCTTGCGCCGGTGCAGCCGGGCCAGGAGCCGGTCGAGCGTCGCGTAGTCGGTCCGGCGTTTGAAGATGCGGTCGAAGCGCGCCCGCAGCGCCGCGGCGCGCCGGGGACAGGGATCGCGCGTCCAGGCCTTCAGGTCGGCATACAGCCACCAGATCAGCGCGCGCGTCACCTCGACCGCCTGGCGCTGCTCGGGCGTGGCCGGCACGAGCTTGTGCACCAGCCGTTCGGCATGGACCCAGCAGAGCGCGTGCAGTCCGACCCGGAACTGCCCGGCGCCGTCCGACACGATCACCGTCCCGGCCGCGCCCGACGCTGCGTCCGGGATCAGCAGGCCATGGTGGCAGATCGCACCCCACAGCGCGCCCTGGGTGGCGATCTGCACGGGATCGGGCGTGACCGCGAGCGTGCCGATGCCGAGCCGGGCCAGATGCGCCGCCCAGGCAGGCGCGTCGGCGAACAGCTTCGCAGGGTGCGCGTCCAAGAGCGCAATGACCTGGCCTGACAGGCCGTGCCCGCGCATATACTCCAGCGCCGCCGCGTTCACGACGTAGTCCGTATGCCCGGCGCGCAGCAACGACAGGAACGCCTCGCGCGACTTCGACGCGCCGGTCCGGAACACGGTGAACCGGTCGTCGCCGACCTGCGTGGTGAACCCGTCCTTGCGCGCATGCCGCGCCGCGGTGTCATCCACCGTGATCCAGCGCGCAGTCGCCAGGCCGGCCCGCAGCACGTCTTGGTCCTCGGCCACGAAATCGTCGAGCGGCTCGGCCAAGAGCCGCACCACCTGGCGCTTGGAGATCTCGACCCCGATCCCGTTCAGCAACGCCGTGAGCCGCTCCGTGGTCACCTGCCCCTGCGCATGCAGCGCCAGCACAAAGCGCCGCAGCTCCGGCCCGAAACTGCCGACGATCCCTGTCGGTAGATCAGCCAACACCGTCTCGCCCGACGGCAGGAGCCAGCGCTCGCGCCGGTAGCGGATCACCTCCGCCGAAAGCCGCAGGTCGCGCACCAGGATGTCTTCATAGCCCTTGAACCGCGAGCCGGCCGGCACAGGCACCTTGACCACGATCTCGGCCGTAACCGCATCCCGGTCGCGCTTGACGCCCCGCGGCGACTTGGGACACCGGGCATCCTTGTCGGCCGCTCCAGGCTGCGTCGCCTGTTCCATGCCTGACGGCCGCGACGGCGGCCGCGGCGGCAGGCCCTTCAGCCGCGCCACCTCGTCGCGCAACGCCTGGTTCTCGGCACGCAGCGCCGTCATCGTCACCTGCTGCGCGTCCACCCTGGCCTGCAAAGACGCATTGTCCGAGTGCAGCCGCCGCACCTCGCCGACCAGACGGCCGACCACGTCGCGCAACTCGGCAAGCGAGAACGCCTCCAGCGATGCTGCATCCGGCAATGACATGCAGCCTGTGAATCACGCCCGCGTCCTCGGCGCAATCACCTCGCCCGGGAATCTGCCCCGGTTACCCGACGAAGCCAGTATGGCGCTGTAAAGGCACGCTTTCAGGTAAGTTTGCTGGGTTGTGTGCCGCCGCAGCTCGTTTACCAGACTGAATCTGAAATCAGAACGTCTGTGCCCGACGTTGTCGAGGTCGCGTCTCAGGTTAGGCGCAATGTTTTGGGCCGAGTATCAGAGTTAACCGCAGCGTCTCACGTTACCTGCAAGCCCAAGTGTCTGATTATGCTCAGAACTGAGTCTCACGGTTAAGTGCAGCGTGACACGAAGCTCCCCGCCTCAACCAAGCCAACCACAATCAACCCTCAACCAGGAACAATGGCCGCGGAGCAGCGCTTACGGTCGATCTGTCCGGCGTCGCCCACGCTGTCCAGGGC
>JACDGQ010000594.1 GCA_013821615.1 Planctomycetota bacterium | reverse complement strand
GCCACGGCCTGCGCGATCGCGGGGTTCATGGTGCGGCCATGTGGCTGATGCGCGCGAAACGCTCGCGGCCGGCGAGGTCGGGGATGATGGTGCAGTCCAGCCGCATGGGCGCGCACAGCGCCATGATCGCGGCCCCCTGCTTCCAGCCGTGCTCCAACCACAGCAGGCCCCCGGGACTGAGCAGCGGCGGCGCGGCGGCGATCAGCTCGGCGATCAGGGGCAGGCCGTCCTGGCCGGAGAACAACGCCTCGGCCGGCTCGAAAGCGAGCTCGGGATCGCAGTCGCCGCGCTCGTCGCTGCCGATGTAGGGCAGGTTGGCGACCACCGCGGCATATGGCCCGACTGCTCCCGTGGCGAGGTGCGCCTGGCGGAAGGCGACGTCGAGCTCCAGCGCCACCGCGTTGGCGCGCGCGATGGCCAGGGCTTCGGCGCTGACGTCGACCGCCTCGACCGTGCAATCAGCGCGCGCGCGCTTCACGGCCAGGGCGATCGCACCGGAGCCGGTGCCGATGTCGAACACGCGCACCGCTCCGGCCGGGAGCGCCTGCACCACGTGGTCGACCAGCTCCTCGGTCTCGGGCCGCGGCACCAGCACGCCGGGGCCGACACGCAAGCGCAGCCCGTGGAATTCCTGGGTGCCGAGCACGTAGGCGAGCGGCTCGCGTCTGCCGCGCCGCGTCACCAGCCCACGCAAGCGCGCGACCTGATCGTCCTCCAGCGGCATGTCGAAGCGCGTGTAGAGGTCGAGCCGCGTCAGCTGCAGGCTTTCGGCGAAGATCCACTCGGCCTCGCGCCGACCGTTGGCGATGCCCTTGGACAGCAGGAACTCCGCGCTGCGCGTGAGCAGGGACATCAGGGTCGGCAGCGTCATGCCCGCACCGTAGCAGTCGCGCTCCACTGGACCAGGAGGGCAGTCCGGGGCCGCGTAGCACATCCCTTCCAACCCATTTGCCATCCCGCATCCCCGACCTACACCCCAGGTCATGTTCACCGGGCTCGAAGCCGTGCTGGTGCTGTTCGCGGTCGGGCTGCCGGCGGTGCTGGTGTTCCAGCGCCTGGGCGTCAGCGCGCTGATCGCCTACCTGGCGACCGGCGCGGCGCTCGGCCCGCACGCCTTCGGCGTCGTCGGCGGCGAGGTGCTCGACCACCTCGCCAGCATCGGCGCGGCGATGCTGCTGTTCGCGCTCGGCCTCGAGCTCGACCTCGCCGACCTGCGCCGCCGACTGCGCCAGGTGCTGATCGCCTCGGGCGCGCAGATCGGCCTGACCCTGGGCGCCGGCACCGGCGTGGCCATGCTCATCGGCCTGCCGCTCGCGCAGGCGGTGGCGGTCGGCGCCTGCCTGACCATGACCTCGACCGTGATGATGCTGCGCACCCTCGACGAGCGGAAGCTGCGCAACCGCGACGAGGCCCAGCTCGCGCTGAGCATGAGCCTGATGCAGGACATCGCGCTCGGTCCGTTCATGGTGCTGCTCGCCCTGCTGCTGCCGGGCGCCGCGCAGCACCCGCCGTGGCTGGTCGGCTGCGGCCTGGTGGCCGCAGTCGCGCTCACCATCGGCATGCGCTATGCGATGGCGTCGCTGGTGTTCCGACGCATCCGCGGCGCGCAGCTGCCCGAGCTCGAGGTCGCCTTCGCGGTCACCGTCGCGCTCGGCGCCGCGACCCTCTCCGAGGCCTGCGGCATGGGCGGCGCTGCGGGCGCGTTCTGCGCCGGCCTGGCCTTCGGCGGCGAGGAGAACCGCCACACCGTCGAGTCGAGCGTGCGCCCCCTGCAGGGCCTGACCGCGATCCTGTTCTTCGTCGCGATGGGCACCCTGTTCGATCCCGGCTTTGTCGCCAAGCATCCCGGCGAAGTCGCCGCCGGCGTGCTCGCCGCGCTGGTGCTGAAGGCGCCGATCGCCGCCCTCGCCCTGCGCCTGACCGGCATGGCGGCCAGGCCAGCGATCGGCTACGGCCTGGCGCTGGCGCCGATCGGCGAGTTCAGCTTCGTGCTCGCCGCCGGCGCGCTGGGCGGCATCGCCGACCCGCAAGTCGCGCACATCTACCAACTGGTGGTCGCGGTCACCTGCGTCAGCCTCGCGCTCACGCCGCTGCTGATGCGGCTCGCGCTGCCCTTCCTGCCGCGCACCAGCCTCGACCAGTTCACCACGCCCGGCGCGACCATCGTCGTCGCCGGCCTCGGCCCGGTCGGCAACACCGTGGTCGAGACCCTGCGTTCGCAAGGCCACCCGCTGCTGCTGGTCGATCGCAACGAGCGCCTGCTCAAGACCTGGAGCGAGGCCCCCGGCGTGCGCTGCCACAAGGGCCGCATCGAGGACATGGAGGACTGGCTGCCGGTGATCGGCCATCGTCCCAGCCTGGTGGTGCTGACCTTCCCGATCGCCGACGCCTCGGCCCTGGTCACCCGCCGCCTGCGCAGCCTCGACCCGTCGTTGATGATCATCGCACGCAGTCCGTACGAGGCCCAGATCGATCTGCTTACCAGCGCCGGCGCGCAGTTCGTGATCTGCGACGAGCGCGAGACCAGCCGCGCCCTGCTGCCCATGCTCGACCTGGCCCTGGGTCGCCGCGGGGCGGCCGGCACCACCTCGGGCAGCAAGGCCCGGGCGACGATACGTTGACAAAATCGATAACCCCGCAGGATCCCCACCCTGTCCTGATCAGAACACGGGCTCCCGTCGTCTAGTGGCCCAGGACAACTGGTTCTCAGCCAGTGAACAGGGGTTCGACTCCCCTCGGGAGTACCAATTTGCGGTTTTGTACGAACCCCTCTGGCGTCCCCGGACGCCAGAGGGTGATTTTTAGGTCCTGACCTGCACCGATCGACGCCTCTTTGACCGTCGTTGACAGTACTTGCGCC
>JACDGQ010000035.1 GCA_013821615.1 Planctomycetota bacterium | reverse complement strand
TCCCACACCAGCATGCGCACCGGCGTAGGATCCCAGCCGTTGCACGGGTTGTTGAGCTGGGGGCAGTTCGAGACCAGCACCAGCACGTCCATCTCGGCGCGCATTTCGACGTAGCTGCCGGTGGCAGAGATGCCGTCGGCGAAGGTCAGCTCGCCAGCCGGCGTCACCGGCACGTTCATGAAGAAGTTGATGTTGTGCGCCAGATCGCGCTTGGTGAGCGGCGGGCCGGCCGGCCGGCCCTCGTAGCGCGCCAGCTCGAGCAGGAAGGTGTCGCGGCAGCTGTGCATCCACTGCTTGTCGATGGCGTAGCGCACCTGGTTGCTCTCGCACGAACATGCCCCGCCCACGGTGTCGTGGCGCCCGCAGGTGTCGGCGGTGATGACCAGCATCGGCCGGCCCTCGCTCGACAGCAGCGTGGTGCCGGTGGTCAGGTAGAGCGCGCCCTGCGCGCGCATGGTCGCGCAGGCGTCGTAGCGCTCGCCCGGGTCGGCGAGCGCGTAGAACAGCGTATCGACCGCCTGGTTGCCCTCCAGGTCGACGATGCGCAGCACCTGACCGCGGCGCAGCGGCTGGCACCAGCCATCGCCGCTCAGCACGGTGACGTCGAGCACGGCCTGCGCCGGGTCACGGGTCGAGGCGGTGAGCGCGCTCATCGGAACAGCCCTTCGGTGAGGGCGAAGCCGCGCCCGTTCTCGGCGCGCGCCATGCGGCAGGAGTCGTCCGCGGCGGGTGGCGGCACGGTGCGCAGTTCGAGGGCCACCGGCGGCGGCCGGTAGGCGGTGGCCGGGTCGAGCGGGTGCGGCGTGTTCGACAGCACCACCAGCACGTCCATCTCCATGCGCAGCTCGACGTAGGCGCCCGGGTGCGAGTTGCCGGCGACCCATGCGAAGCGCCCGGACTCGTCGGTCACCACCTTGGCGAAGAGGTTGAGATTGGCATGCAGGTCGCGCCGGCCCAGTCCGTGTTTGACCAGTTCGACCAGGACGTTGTCCCGGGTGTTGCGCGGCCAGTCGTTGCGCAGGTCCTGATACGTGCCGGTGCCGAAGCGCGCCGCCGCGCCTGCGGCATCCTGGTGGCCGGTGAGGGTGTCGTGCCAGCCGCAGGTGTCGGCGGTGAGCGAGGCCAGGATGTGGCCCATGTCCGAGTACAGCACGCGGCCAGCAGTCAGGAACGCCGTGAACTGCGCCTTCAGCGTGTCCGGCATGTTGTAGCGCTCGGCCGGATCGGCGGCGTTGAAGAGCAGCGCCGCCACGCAGGTGGCGCCGGCGCCGCCGCCGCTGCTCGCGTCGATCAGGCGCAGCGCCTGGTGGCGCTTGACGATGCGCGACCACTTCTGGCCGCCGCGCAGCGTTTCGCGGTGGAAGACCTCGCTCATGGGCGCTCCATGCACGGCGCAGGCGCTGCGGATGCGCGGCATCCGCAGCGGTGATCGGGAACGGCGGGGGACATCGTCATGGCCCAGGTACCTGGGGTCGGGTCGTCCCGACGGCAGTTCGCCAGACGGGTCGTCCCGTCCGGGCTCCTCCCGTTTCAACGCGGTGCGGCCGCGCTGCGGGAGGAACGATGTGGTGGGATCCATAGGCAATGAGCGTGCCAAGCGCAAGGGAATCCGCTTCGAGGCCTGTCGTCGCACCTGCTGGAGGCGTCAGCGTCGACCGCCATTTCAGCGTTCGCCGCGCAGCGCATTCGGACTTGGAATGATGATTGCTTCCGGCCAGCGGGACCGCCCAGCGCGGCCCCAGCGATGATGCGCCTTCCGCGCATCGACGACGTGGGACGACCCACTGCGGCAGCTCAGGATCCGGGACGGCCCGGACGGATGTTGCGATGCCGTACGCTGATCATCCCGCGCATTCCGGGCTCCTGCCCGGCGCCCGGAAACCATTCATGACCATGACGGCCGCCGTTCAGCGAACGTGCGGCTGCTCGATTTTTGCCACCACGATGGCGCAGGGCACGTGCACTGCGCAGCAGTCCCACCTCGGAGCCCTACCATGATCGTCACCCGCACCATCCTCCACCTGCTCGCCCTGGGCGTGTTCGGACTCGCCGTGCCGCTGCAGGCCGCCGAACCGCTCAAGGTCGCCTACAGCGACTGGCCGGGCTGGGTCGCCTGGGAGGTGGCGATCCAGAAGGGCTGGTTCAAGGATGCCGGCGTCGCCGTCGATTTCGTGTGGTTCGAGTACGGACCGAGCATGGACGCCTTCACTGCCGGCAAGGTCGACGCGGTGTGCGTGACCAACGGCGATGCGCTGGTCACCGGCTCGGCCGGGAAGGCCTCGACCTGCATCGTGCTCAACGACTACAGCAACGGCAATGACATGATCATCGCCGCACCCGGGACCGCCGACATCAAGGCGCTCAAAGGCAAGAAGATCGGCGTGGAGCTCAATCTGGTCGACCATTTGCTCCTGCTCAAGGCGCTCGAGGCGAACGGTCTGGCCGAGGGCGACGTCACCCTGGTCAACATGCCGACCAACGAGACCCCGCAGGGCCTCGCCTCCGGCGGCGTGGCGGCGATCGCCGCATGGCAGCCGAACGCGGGCCAGGCGCTGCGTCAGGTCGCTGGCTCCAAGGTCCTCTTCAGCAGCAAGAATGCGCCTGGCCTGATCTACGACGGCCTCTACGTCTCGCGCGAGAGCCTGGCGACCAGCAAGGCCGAATGGGCGAAGGTCGTCGCCGTGTGGCCCAAGGTGGTGGCCTTCATCGCCGATCCCAAGACCCAGCCCGAGGCGCTCAAGCTGATGAGCGCGCGCGTGATGCTGACCGCGGAGCAGTACAAGCCGCTGCTCGACGGCACCCACCTGCTCGACCTGGCCGCCAACCACACCGCCTACACGGTGGGCGCGGGCCTCGACTCGGTGTACGGTTCCAGCACCATCGTCAACGCCTTCAACGTCGCCCACGGCGTCTACAAGGAGGCCCAGGACGTGAAGGCCTACCTCGACCCGAGCTTCACCGCCGCGATGAAGTGACGGTGGGCGTACCCGCCACCCCGTGGTTCGCCGTGCGCCGCGAGCTGGCCCCGCGCCAGCGCGCGGTGCTGGCCCTGATCGCCGTGCTCCTGCCGCTCGCGGTGTGGAGCGCGGTCAGCTACGTGCCGTGGATCTGGCACCCGATGATGATGGTGGAGCGCGGCGCGGAGGACAGCTACCTGAAGCCGGGCACGCTGGTCGAACACGGCGCCTTCGTGCGCGAGAACCAGCGCCTGGTGTCCGCCGGCCAGGTGCCGGCCACCGGGGTGCCGGCCAACCCCGTCTTCCTGCCGGCGCCGCACCTGGTGGCGATCGCGCTCTACCAGGCCTTCGTCACGCCGCCGCGGCTGCGCGGTGATCCATGGCTGCACCAGAGCCTGTGGCAGAGCATCCAGGTGATCTTCTGGGGCTTCACGCTGTCGGCGCTGGTCGGCGTGCCGCTGGGCGTCTTGTGCGGCACCTTCGCGGCGATCGCGCGCGTGGTCGAGCCGTTCGTCGATTTCATCCGCTACATGCCGGCGCCGGCCTTCGGCGCGCTGATGGTGGCGATCCTCGGCATCAACGATGCGCCGAAGATCGCGGTCATTTTCATCGGCACCTTCTTCCAGATGGTGCTGGTGGTGGCCAACACCACCCGCCAACTCGACCGCGCACTGCTCGAGGCGGCGCAGACCCTGGGCGCGCGCAACCGCCAGCTGGTCACCAGCGTGATCCTGCCGGGCATCATGCCCAACCTCTACAGCGACATGCGCGTACTGCTCGGCTGGGCGTGGACGTACCTGATCGTCGCCGAGCTGATCGGCGCGACCTCGGGCATCAGCTACTTCATCAACCGCCAGGGCAAGCTGCTCAACTTCGCGAACGTCTACGCCGGCATCGCCATCATCGGCATGATCGGCCTGGTCACCGACCAGATCCTGTCCGCGCTCGGCCGCGCGCTGTTCCCTTGGCAGAACCAGCCGGTGGGCGCGGTGACGCGCTGGGCCCTGGCCATCATCGGCTTCGTGCCGCGCGTGGTGCTGCGCACGGTCGCGCGCAACCGGGCAGAATACCAGCGCAGCCAGGCGGAGCTGCTCGCCCGTCATCGCGCCGCTGCGGCGCCGTCCGCGCCTCATGTCGAGCGACCGGAGACCCCGCCATGAGCGACGTCCTCGCCCTGCCCGACTACACCGAGATGGATCCCGCGGTGGCGGCGCGTTTCGTGCGACTGAAGCAGCGCCCGGTGGTGCTCGAAGTCGACCGCGTCGGCAAGACCTACGCCAGCGCGAAGGGCCCGACCACGGCGCTCGCCGACGTGTCGTTCCAGGTCCACCGGCGCGAGTTCATCACCGTGATCGGCGCCTCAGGCTGCGGCAAGTCCACGCTCATCCGCATGCTCGCCGGCCTCGAACCCTACACCGCGGGCAGCATCGCGCTCGACGGCAAGCCGGTCTCCGGCCCGGGCCCGGAGCGCGGCATGGTCTTCCAGGGCTATACGCTGTTCCCGTGGCTGACGGTGACGCGCAACGTCATGTTCGGCCTGCGCATGGCCGGCATGGGCGACGACGAGGCGCGCAGCCAGGCCCAGCAGTGGATCGAGCTGGTCGGCCTGGCGCGCTTCGCCGACGCCTACCCGCACCAGCTTTCCGGCGGCATGAAGCAGCGCGTGGCGATCGCGCGTGCGCTCGCCAACCGGCCGCGCATCCTGCTCATGGACGAACCCTTCGGTGCGCTCGACGCGCAGACGCGCAGCCAGATGCAGTCGTACCTGCTGCAAATCTGGGAGAACGTCAACATCACGGTGCTGTTCATCACCCACGACCTCGACGAGGCCATCCTGCTCGCCGATCGCATCGTGGTGCTGGGCGCGCCCACGCCCGGGATCCCGCACGGCCACCTCATGGAGATCATCGACGTCCCCGTACCGCACCCGCGCAGCGCCGAGCAGCTGCTCAGCCCGCGCTTCCTCGCCACCCGCCGCCGCATCGAGGAACTCATCCACGGCGGCCATGCCCAGTCCACCAGCGACAAGCTGCCGATGATCAAGATGACGCAGGCGGGGGATGAGGTGGTGTGAAGGGATGGTGAGGGCGGCGCCTACTCCGCCCCAACCACCTGCCCGCCCGCAGCGCCGAGCGCCTCCGCCAGCGTGTCCGACGCCACCACCACGAAGCAATCCGCGCCGACCAGCAGACGCTCCAGCGTCGCCGCATCGCCGACGTGCGTGGAACGTCGCAGGTACCGCCGCAAGGTCATCTCGGTGGTGCCGGCGTCGCGCGCCCACTGCGCGTGCGAGATGCCGCGCAGGTCGACGAGGGGGGCGAGTTGGCGGAGGGTGACGAGCATGGACGAGGTCAGCATCGGTGCCTCCAGGGGAGCAGCAGCGATCCTACGCATGACCACTGAACACAGGAAGCGGCAAGCGCAGGCTGGTGTACACGCGCATGCCGCAGTGCCAGAATTTCAGGCAGATGGGCCCGAATGGCCTCGCTCCGTACCTAAGGGCGCTCGCGGCAACACCTAGCGTGCCGAGCGCGGATTATTTTCCGGACGGCGGCGGCGACGTCTTGATGCGCGTGGCCAGCCCGACCAGGGCCAGCGACTTGATCGTCCACCAGCCGAGGTCGATCTGCCAGCCATGGCCCAGCCGCGCGCTGCCCGCGGTACGATGATGGTTGCCGTGCCAGTTCTCGCCCTGACCCATGTGGGCGAGCGCGAGCCAGCCGACGTTCTGCCCGGAACCGTGCTCATCGTCCATCGAGCCAAGGTGGCAGATGCTGTTGACCGTGCACTGCGTGTGCAGCGCCCAGATCAGGCGGATCGGTCCGATCCACAGCGCCGCCGCGAGGGCATGCATCCAGCCGCCGCCGAGCAGCAGTCCGCCGAAGGCGGAAAGCGCCAGCATCGGCACCTGCATGCGGCCCCAGAACTGGTAGCGGAACGAGCTGAGATCGCGGGCATACGGCTTCGCGATGCCGAGGTCGATCTGCCACAGCCAGCGCAGGTGCGCCCACCAGAAGCCACCGTGGTGCGGCGAGGAGATGTCATTGGGGCGGTCGCTGCTGGCGTGGTGGAAGCGGTGGACCCCGACCCAGGTCGTGGGCTTGCCCGAACCGTTGAGCATGGCGAAGAAGATCAGCACCTGCTCCACGACCACGTTGAGCTTGAGCGAACGGTGGGCCAGGTAGCGATGGTAGCACACCGTCGTCCCAAGCCCGCCGAGGATGAGCAGCCCGACGGCAATGCCCACCGCTGTCCAGCCCGGGAAGGGCAGCAGGGCGAGTCCGGCGATCGCGGCCACATGGATGAAGATGACCCAACCCAGGGTCGGGATCTCGCCAGGAGCGCACCAGTACCAGCTCCGGGCCCAGGGCTTCTGCTCGACGGTTCCGGCTCCCACGTCCTGCGCGACGGGCGGGTCCAATACGGCAGCGTCCGATCCTGGCGTCATGGGTTTTTCCTGGGGTTCGAGAGAATAGTGTACTCCAAAATTCTGCATAGGGGGGAAGCCGATTTTTGCCGGAGGTTCTGTGGCAACGCCTATCCTCCAATGCCCTTACGGCTTCCGATCGGAGGTGGCGACGACTGCTGTGCCTGCCCCAAAAGCTACCCCGCCTGGATTCGAACCAGGAATGAGAGAGTCAAAGTCTCTTAATTACGATCCTATAAGTCTTAATTAAACCCTGAAATTACAGTGTTTTTCGAATAGTCGAAACGCTTGGATTCTATAGAAACCGCTCCGTTGTTGCAATGATGTTGCAATGGATACCGTCGCTCTCTTGTTGGAGGCCAAGAGCATGGGACGGACCAAGTCGGGCATCGTGGTCGAGGATCGCTGGCGGGACAATGCTCTGTCCACCAGCGAAAAACTGTTCCTCATTCCGGCCGGCGATCGCTGCCCGAAAGAGAGCCGCTATCTGATCCGGGTGTGGGATCCGCGGGCGCCGGCCAAGCTGACGAGAGGGGGCACGATGGGGCGCCCGGGGCGCTACCGGAACGAGTGCTTCGCCACCGTCACCGAGGGGCAGCGATGGGCCACCCAGGAGAAGGGCGAGTTCATCAAGGGCACGTCCTCGGCGCTCACCACCACCATCGCCAGCCTCGGCGTCGCCTTCCTCGAGAGCCTGCGCACCCGCATCGACGGCTCCGTCACCGAGCGGCACTTGGCCCAGGTCGGCCAGGTCATCGACGGCATGGTCACCGCCGGCGCGCGCGACATCACCGACCCGACCTTCCCCGACGTGGTCCAGCGCTGGCTGTCCAAGCTGCCTGCCCAGCGCCACTGGCAGAAGAACCCGCGGCCGGCCTCGCCGAGCCTGCGCCGCAAGTTCCTGGTCATCGCGCGCAGCGTCATGGCCTACGCCCAGGAGCGCCGGCTGGTCGCCTACGATCCCCTGGTGGCGGTGAAGGTTGGCCGCGTCGAGGTGAAGCGCCGGGGGGTGTTCACCATCGCGGACCTCGGCGCGCTGGTCGGCGACGCCTCCCGCTGGTCCGACAAGGGGAAGCGGCAGGAGACGCACCGCGCGCTGGAGGCGGCCGGCGGCAACCAGCTCGCCGCGGCCAAGGCCCTGGGCATCGCGCCGTCGACCATGAGCTACCGGCTCAACAGCGAGGCCGAGGCCGATCCCTGGTGGATGGTGGCCGTGCTGCTTACCTACACCGGCGTCCGGCTCAGCGAGGCAATCAGCATGACGCCGCGCATGGTGAACCTCGAGGCCGGAACGCTGCTCCTGCCCGCGGCGGCGGCCGGCAACAAGATGAAGCGCGATCGCCGGATCCGCCTGCAGCCCGAGCTCCACGCCATCCTCGCCGACCTGCTCGGCGGGAAGTCCATCAGTCTGGACGCGCCGCTAGTCGGCGAGCACATGGCCGCTTACTCCCCGACGAACCTCTCGAACGGCTTCAAGGACTATTGCCGGCGCTGCGGCATCACCCCCGGCGCGCGCGGGCCTCATGCGTTAAGACATACTTTTTGTGCGCTCATGACGGCCCTGGGCGCGTCGCCGTTCCTGGTCATGGACATGGCCGGGCACACCTCGGCGCAGGTGGCGAAGGGTTATAGCGCGTCGGCCGAGGAATTGGTCGACCAGGTGAGCGAGTGGCAGAGGCATGAGCCGCCGCAGTTTTACCTGCGGCGCAACACCCAGACCACGGCGCCGCGGGAGATCAGAAAATGATAAAGGTCGATAAATTCAGGGCATTGTTAAAGGAAACTTACTGGAATAAGCATCGCGCAGACACGCTGGCGTTGATGGAAACGCATGATCTGGATGCGGAGGGCGTTCCCAGGAATGGCATCGTCCGGCCAATTGGAAGACGGTTCAACGCAAGGGAAATGGCCAGGGCTCATTTTATGGGAGCGGCACAAAACCTGTTGGAAATTGACGAACTGACCGATCAAATCGTAAATGGTAAAGTGGATAAAAAGCTGATTGCAACATATTGCAAAGCGCTGGCCGAATCGGGAGCCTCATATTGTGAATCAATGATTCGGGCCGGGCAATGGGGCGACGTGTCCGCAGTCTACTTCATGGGTGTCGACACTATGGAGGCCAGGAAGCTTGGAGGTCGAGCGACCGCGGGAGGTGAGTCATTAGATGAAATTGATAAAACGCATCGTCTTTGGATGAATGAATTTTATAGAATTCGCACTTTGCACAAATCCCCTCGCGCAGCGTGCGTTAAAATTGCAGAATCCATTCCTGAGGTGACAAATATCCGAACGGGGAAGAAGATATTCCGAGGATGGCGAACGGTTTGGAATTTCCTGAAGAAGGAAGGGCACTTTAAAGGTGCTGAAGAAGATTTGGAACTCGGGCGGGGGTTCAGACCCCTCACCGAGCCAAATACTGGGCGTGGCATCGGGAGGGTCAAAGACGTGCTGCGGACTCAGCATCGTGTGAAGCGGTAGCCTTACACGCTCCCTCTCCTCTACCATGGCCCCCCAGGAGGTCGCCATGGTCACAAGGGAACTTCTTCCGTCACTTGTCAACCAGACGGAAGCCGCCCGCATCCTGGGGATGGAAACGCCCCGCACGCTGGAGGCTTGGCGGGGGAGGCGCGAGGGGCCGCCCTACATCAAGGTCGGGCACCTGGTGCGCTACTCCACGGCCGACCTCGCCGGCTGGTTGGCCGAGAACCGCGTAGCGTCGGGCGCGAAGCCATGACCGCCCTACACCTGGTTCAGCTCAACGACGCCGAGCTCGCCGGCCTGCGCGCACTGCCTGACCTGCTGCAGGCGCTGCGTGGCGCGCCTGCGGCACCTGCCGCGGAACGGCTGGAGAGCGTCCGCGAGGTCGCCGGCCGCCTGCGGGTGAACGTCAGCAAGGTGCGCGCCGCCATCGCGAGCGGCGCGCTGCCGGCGACGCGCAGGCCGGGCAGAGGGGGGCACCTTGCTTGCTGGATCGTCCCGTCGGACGCCGACCGGGTGCTGGCCGCGACGGTGGCGCGATGACTCTGCGCGCGCACCCAGCTGCCGACCTGTTTCCGATGATGTCGGATGCAGACCTCGACGCGATGGCGGCCGACATCAAGGCCAACGGGCAGGCCGTCCCAATCGCGGTCCTCAATCGGGACATGATCCTCGACGGGCGTAACCGCTACGAGGCGTGTCGCCGCGCCGGCGTCGAGCCCAAGATTCGCGAAATGATCGGGGAATTCAGCACCGAGCAGGATGTCGTGCGCTTTGTGGTCTCGACCAACATCCATCGCCGGCACCTCACGGAATCACAGCGGGCGATGATCGCACGGGAACTGGCGACGCTTACCGTAGGGCGACCCTCGGAAAATCCCTCAAAAGAGGGAGTTAGCCAGGCGGAGGCGGCGCGGCTCATGAACGTATCCGTCGCCAGCGTTGAGCGCGCGGCAGTCGTCGCCAAGACCGCGCCCGACCTCGCCGCAAAAGTGAAGTCCGGCGAAATGAAGGTCAGCAAGGCGGCGACGATCGCCCGCCAGCGAGTGAAGGCCGAGACCGATCCGAACCAGGCCGCCGACAGCGTGGTCGCTGTGTCGAGCACGCCGTCGCCGTCGACCCCGATGCCGACCCCACCCGATCCGCTGAGAACGGTTCGCGCCCTGCTCCTCGCCGTCGGTCGGCTTGAAGGGGACGCGCGCAAATACTTCTACGACAACCTGCCCGCGATGGAGGCGACACAGTCATGACATTCACGATAAGAGGCGGGGGGGACCTCCAGTACGCGCTCGCCCACCTGGACCGGCTCAAGCACCTGGTCGAGCTCGACCGGGCAGAGCTCGAGGTCGCCAGCCTGCGCGATGACCTGCGCGTGCAGATCGTCGCCAGGATCGCCAGGAACCAGGCGCGGGTGGACGAGATCGCGGCGACTGTGCGCGCGTTTCGGGGCTGGTAAGATGAACGACATAAACCCAACCGCGACGCGCTGGTGGCGCTGTTCTAAGTGCCAGTCATTGACCCACGTCAATTACGCGATGTCCATGGTCACTGGTAGGCCGCACTGCCTGAGTTGTGGGCACGCAGACGTGCAGTCGGTCGACCTCGCCGCTGAGCACGCAGAGCGCCGCCGACTGGCGCAGCAGCAGGCCGGAGGCATCGCGCCGGCATGAGCCTCTCCCCTCTCGACCGCCTGACCTGGCTGCTCCAGGTGACCATGGTTCAGCCGCAGTTTCCTGCCGGCGTGCTCCGCGTCGCGATCTGGCTGGCCGAGCAAGCCAGGGACGGGCGCATGGTCTACTCCATCGACGCGGTGGCCGCACAGACGAGGCTCCACTACAACACCGCCCAGCGTGCGCTCGCCGATCTGGTCAAGGCCGGATTCCTGTCCATCGAGCTGAAGGCCACGCAGCGTCACCACGCGCACTACTGCATGCTCAGGGTCACCCCCCAAGGTGACGCTAGAGGCGTCTCAGGGTCACCGTTCAAGGTGACGCTAGATCAGCCCAGGGTCACCACGGCTGGTGCCCAGGGTCACCTTGGACCCCCGCCCAGGGTCACCACGGAAGGTGACCTGCAAGAGGATGCAAGAGGGTTAGAGGGGGGGAGAGACGCGAACACCCCCGCGCCCGCCCCCGGCCTTGAGGGCCAGGGCAGCGCGACAGCCGGAGAGCAGACGGCCAGACCCGAACCGCGCGCGGTGCTCGATCGCATCGCCGAGCTCGAGTACCTCGGCGTCGTCTTCGCCAGGCAGGACGGCGCCGCCTGGAGCCGGCTCATCCGCGAAGACCTCGGCGACCGCTTCCCTGGCAAGGCGCTCAAGGCGCTGATCGCCCGTCACCCGGCGATGAAGCACAACTTCGCCAGCCTCGCGCCGCTGCTCAGGGAGGCATGGGCCAAGCACCTGGCCAAGCGTCAGCAGCCTGAGCCGGAGCCGGCGGTATGACGACGCACGCCGCCGACCAGCTGCGCGACGAACTCCGAGAGGAATGGCTCGCAGCCAGCGAATGCCGCCCGGACGAGATCGTCAGGGCACAGACGCCCGAGGAGCGCCTGCTCATCGCCGCAGCGGAGGCCGAGCGCTTCGCCAAGAAGCTGGCCGCGCATAGGAGCATGACCCCGGAGCAACGGCGCGAGGTAGCCGAGCGCTTCGCCAGGATCATGGGCCGGCCCGTGGTCATCAGCGACCCCGGGGCGAGCGCATGACCACCACGCTCATCCCGTCTGCAATCCCTGACCACCGCGGCCGCGCGCCGCACCACTGAGGAGTACTCCATGGGCTTCGACCGCTCGCTCGGCGTCATGCGTCCCGACCTCGACATGGTCGAGCTCTGGGCAGCCTACTGCGAGGTGGCCACGGTCGGGGACCTGGCGCGGCGGTACTCGCTCAGCAACGAGTTCGCGCTGAAGCTGGCCAGGAAGGCGGCATCGCTCGCGGTGGACAGGGCGCATCGGAACGTCCGGCGTCCGCGTCCGCTGCTGCCGAGGCGCATGCCATGGGTCGCGGACCTGGTGCGGGTGGCACGGTGACCGGGCAGCCCGCCGCAGATCACGGGTCCTCTGACCGTGGGACGCGCCCCAGGTGGCATACGCGGGGGTCTCAGGTTTACGTGTCTCACGGATATAACAGATCGGACCCGCTCCATGCTTCCCCCTGACCGCACCCTGCTGGCCATCCTCGCTGCCGTCGACGCCGCGTTTCTTCCCGAGCGCCCGACCGGTAGCAACAAGGGGGACGTGCGTGCCGCCCTCCTACGCACCCCGTACCTGTCCGGCGTCGGGATCCCTTGGTCATCCGGGCGGGCATCGGCCCAGGAAAAGATGGCTGCGAGCCGCGTCCTAGCTGAGCTGGAGGACGCTGGCCAGGTCATCCGCCACGCCGCCGGTCAACGCACTTCGCACGTTCGCCTGACGGACGCTGGCGAGGCGCGCGCGCGGTCACTGGTCGGCCTGCCGTCTCTCGCGGATGCGATGCTGCAGGGCCGGAAGTTCGCGAAGTTCGTGGACCCGGGTCGCTGGATCATCGAGATCCCCCTCGCCGGTCTGGAAATGAGCGACTACCCGAAAGACCGAGGGATAGATGACCCCTTGATGAATTTGGAAGAGCGCCTGCTGCCCTTGTTGATTCGCGGCTGGGCGCAGTCCATCGAGGACGCCCATGGCCACGTCTCGTATCGCCTGAGCTACGCCGGCGCTGCCGCGGTGGCTGGCAAGCTGCCTGCGGATCCCGCCGACAGCTACGACGAAGAATGCATGAATTTCTATTACGACTCACTGGGCCGGGAGCTGGAGAGGATTCGCGTGATGCCGGCCCCGTGCAGGCTGATCATGCCGATGCGGAGCTGCTCCGACGCGTACTACTCCGCCAAGGAGCACGGCCGCCGGGGTCGGAACTGGCCGCGGAATCTCGATAGTGGCGAGGACAACGGGGCCGAGCCGTGACCACCGTCTTGCGCCGTCACTTCCCCAAGCTCTCACCCTGCCCGAAATGCCGGTGCCAGGGGTGGGTGAAGGGCGGCAGCAGCACCGGCGGCGACCTCCAGTACCGGACCTGCCGCGGCTGCGGCCACGGCTTCAAGGTCTCGCCCATCGGTGTCGAGGTCGAGGACGGCCGCGGCGGCAGCGTCATGGTGGACTGGCGAACGTTCAGTGAACGTGCCTGAGATTGAGCCCGCACCCGTCGCCTAGAATGCCCCACATGACCAAAACCCTCGACCCCACCGCCGCCGCGATCCCGTCCGCCACCTCGGCGGCTCCCGCGCCGGTCCCCATCACCCCGCCCACCGCGGCCGAGCTGGCCGCCGCGCTCGCTCGCACCGACTCGCAGATCGCCGCGCTCGAGGCCAGCGTCGCCGAAGCCAAGGCCGGCCACCGCCGCGATGCCCACGCCGCGCTGCTCGCCGGCCGAGACGCCCCGGCACCCGCCGTGAAGCTGGCGAACCTGGCCGACCACCTCGATGGCCTCAAAGGCGCGCGCGCCGACCTGGCCGCGCAGCACGGCAAGCGCGTGATCGAGGAAGGCCAGCGCGCCGGCGAGGCCGCGCTCAGCAAGGCCGACAAGCTGCGCGAGGAGTTCTGTCGCCGCTGGCGCCTGTCGCTCGCCGCCTGCATCGCCGCGGAGTCCGCGTTCTACAGCATCGCCGGGCACCTCCCGAGTCCCGACCTGGTGCACCGCGATATGGACCTTCCCAGCGGCGACAGCTTCCAGGCGCGCACCGTCGCCGCGCTGCAGCGCCTGCGGAACGGGCTGCCGGAATCGCACCGGACATGGGTCGACACCGACCTCCGCGAGCCTGTCGACCCGTGGGACCGCACGCTGCGGTCGGTCGCGATCAATCACATCGCCGAACTGATGGATTGAGGCGCACCATGACCA